>DAIDJT010000216.1 GCA_027451265.1 Bacteroidales bacterium
AGGCTGCCACAGTGGCAGGAGAGGCGAGATATATGGAAGCCTCCTTGTTGCCCATCCTGCCGAGGAAATTGCGGTTGGCGGTCGAGATGACGGTATGGCCGCTGGCCGGAATGCCCTGGCCGGTGCCGAGACACGGACCGCAGCTCGGGCTCAGGATGTTTGCTCCCGCCTCTATAAGATCGGTAACAATACCTTCCCTGATGGCCTGAAGATAAATCTCTTTTGAGGCAGGGATTATATGAAGCTGGAAGCCGGGTTTCACCTGTGCCCCCCTCAGAACCGAAGCTGCCGTCCGGAGATCCTCAATCCTTCCGTTTGTGCAGGTGCCTATCAGGCCTTCATGCACAATTGTTCCGGCCACCGATGCCACTGACTTGATGTTGTCAACATGATGTGGTGCCGCCACAAGCGGAAATACCACCGCAAGGTCAATTGAGATGCGCTTGCTGTAAACCGCTCCCTCATCAGCCCACACCCCTGGTGAAGATGAGCCGATAAACTTCTGAAGTACCTCATCAGCCGGGAAGACGGCATTCTTGGCTCCCATCTCTGAAGCCAGGTTAGCCACAGTCATTCTGTCACTTACGCTGAGCGAACCAACACCGTCACCATGAAACTCTATCGACATATAATTAGCTCCGTCAGAACCAAGCATGCCGATGATCCACAGTGACAGGTCCTTTGCGCTCACTCCCGGGCGGAGCCTGCCGGTAAGGTCTATTCTCAACGACGGCGGCACGAGGAACCATGTCTCTCCCCTTTTCCATATTCCAGCCGCCTCTGTGCGGTCTATACCCGCTGCCAGTGCATTGAAGGCACCTGCGGTGCAGGTATGGCTGTCTGAACCGACAATGATCATACCCGGGCGGGCATGATTTGACATCATCTGGTGACATATTCCCATTCCTGAGTCATAGAACTTCTTGATTCCCTGACCGGTTACAATGTTTCTTATATCCTGGTACTGCGTTGCCAGCTTGGCATCAGCAGGAGGTGCATTGTGATCAAGAACTATGACCATCTGGTCAGGGTCCGAGACCTTTTCCCCGCCCATCTTCCGAAATGTCTGGAAGATGCTTGAGGTGTTGTCATGAGTGAGGATCAGATCGGGTTTCCTGAATACAACCGCCCCTTCCGGAGCGCCCAGTACCTTTTCTACAAATGTTCTTGGTTTCATATCCTGATTGTCTTTTTAGATTTTACCCAGTAATCCGCCTTTTTTATAAATCTCATACTGTGCATCATAGAACGGGTTGATTGAAGTTTTTAACCCGTTGCGTTCGTTCACCACTTCACCTGTCAGCATGTTCACGCTGATCACATCCTGATCCTTCAGGTCAATCTTTTCAAATGTGTTGTAGGTAAGCACCGGGAAGGCAGCGTTGATGGCATTGCGTTCATAAATTGCTCCGAATGATTTTGCAATCACCGCCTGAATGCCCAGGGAGACGAAGCAGTCAACCGCCTGCTGGCGTGAGCTGCCGCTGCCGAAGTTTTTGCCGGCCACTATTATATCACCTGCCTGCGCCCGCTTTGCAAAGTCCCTGTATCCCTCGAGGTTGTCAAATGCGTACTGGCCCATCTCGCGTATGTCCGTAATGGCCAGGTAGCGGTTGTGGAAGATCATATCAGTGTCAATGTTGTCACGCTCAACAAGCCATACTTTTCCGCGGATGACAATGGGTTTGTCAGTCCCGGCACTCCTGACCGGTGCAGCCGCAGAAGGCTGGGTCTGGCTGAATCTGAATTCCGGCGGGATGGCCGGGATCAGGTCAGGTGTAGTTATATATCCTGCAAGGGCTGATGCTGCCACCACTGCCGGAGATGCAAGGAAAACACTCCCCTGCCCCTGCTTGCCCGGGAAATTGCGGTTCCCGGTGCTGACTGTAATCTCACCCTTGCCGTTCTGCCCCACCTGTCCGGCGGCACAGCCTGCACATCCGGCATTTGATACCAGCGCCCCTGCATCCTTGAAGATTTCCATCAGTCCTTCATCAAGGCACTGTTTCCATACAAAATTTGTTGATGGCACAATCTTGAGGACCACGCCCGGTGCAACTTTTCTGCCTTTAAGTATTGCGGCAGCCACCCTCATGTCTTCTATACGGCCGTTGGTACAGCTGCCGATGAAGGCTGAGTCTATCCTTGTCACGGGGAGTTCCCTGACTCCCACGGTGTCATGGGGCTCACCAGGCCGTGCCACCATCGGCACGAAGGTGGATGCATCGATATCCGCAGAGACAGCGTATGAGGCATCGGGGTCAGCATATACCGGCTCAAACGGTGAGCGTGCACGTCCCCGGCAGTAATCGATGATGGCGGGAGTGGGCGGGAACAGAATTATAATGGCACCCATCTCAGTTGCCATAGAAGCAATGGTGATCCGGTCAGCGAGAGACATCCGTTCCACGGCTTCACCATAAAGCTCGATGCTGTAGCCCAGCAATGTGTTGGCGCCATAGATACGCAGGAGGTTCAGAATGACATCCTTGTCAGCCACTCCGTCAGGCATTGTGCCTTTCAGGGTGAGTTTCACCGTAGCAGGTACCTTGAACCATACCCGTCCGCTGTTCCATGCTGCGGCAATATCCATGTCACCCATGCCCTGTCCGAACGCTCCCACGGCTCCCAGGATGTTTGCATGGGAATCAGTTGAAACCGCCGTGGCACCAGGCCATACATATCCCTCCTCGATGAGCAGATGCGTGCCGATGCCGGCATCAATGTCATAAACCTTAATGCCGTTGCTGCGTGCATACTGTCTGCATATATGCTGGTTTATGGCATATTTCTGGTCAGACCCGGTAGGATTGCAGTCAAACGTGAAGAGAGTCCTTTCAGGGTCATCAATCTTCAGCCCGAAGTCGTTCAGATTCTTCACAACATTGGCACCGCCGAAATCCCTCGCTGCCCGCGCGTCAATGGTTATGTCGACAATGTCACCAGGCTTCACGGTACTGTATTTTGAGTGAGCGGCAATGATTTTTTCGGTAATGGTCATTCCCATGATCAGTAATTTTATGTTTGGTTCAGAAGCAAATATAGCAATAGGGATCAATCTCCTTTATGAAAAAAATCATCAGTCGGAAGAGAATGTCTGCAGGGAGTGATGTTGTCAGTTACGGTACTGTGCCCTGTAGTCACGGGCTGACATGCCGGCATGCTTGCGGAACTGCTTGTTGAAGTTTGAAACCGTTGCAAACCCGCATTCAAAGACAATTTCGTTTATCTGGTGGTCAGTCTCCCGCAACAGGTAGCATGCCTTGTTGGTCCGCACCTGGTTCACGTAGTCGACAAACCCGCTTCCGGTATTTCTTGAGAAAAACCGGCTGAATGAGTGAGGACTCATTTTAGCAACGGCAGCTACCTCCTTCACTGGTATGGCGCGATAGAAATTATCCCTCACGAAGGTGCACACTTCAGTCAGCCGGCTGTCAGTTATCTCGCGGACACCGCCTGTATTCTCACCTGAGAGGGTTTTGTATTTCGGGGCCGAACAGAGTATCTCGAGGAGCCTGAAAAGGCTGACCATCTTCTTTATACCGGTATCAGAGAGCAGGCGTCTCATAGGCTCCTCGGCAGCTTCGCCCGTTTCGGGCGGAAAGGCAATCCCCCTGCCGGCACTGTCAAGAAGGCGTCTCAGCTCTGTCAGTTCGAACTGTGACAGTAACGTCTCCCCGATCGAATCACGCCTGAAGTGTACCATTATGGCGTGCCTGCCCGTATCATTCTCATCCTTCCTGTAAAAATTCCAGAAATGTCTGAGGTCCGGACCGTATATCACGAGATCATACCGGTCAAAAAGCTCAACCGAATCACCCGTCACACGTGTTCCGTTCCCTGAAATGTTCAAAACAATCTCATATTCAGGGTGGAGATGGAGAAAACTGCTTTCATTATCCATCCATGCGGCTCTGAATCCGGACCCGTCGTCACGACGAAGGCTGATTATTTCAGGTATCATACCAAAGGATTTAATTTCAGGAGATTAATCGATCCCTTATTCCGTTTAAAATTACACAATCCTCTTCTAAATTGCAACCTCATGAAACAACCTTATTTTTTTTCTGAAATTGTTTGCAAAATTGCCGCTTATGTATTACATTTGTAGAAATGATGAAATAAAAGAGGAGAGTAAGGGTTACTTGTGGGAATCAATAGGATTGTATTGCAGACATTGACTTTCACATGGACCTATAGGCTGACTACCATAGGTTACTTCCTTTTATCAGACAGTAGATTCCGGGATTATCTCATAAGCCCGTTCCTTAAATTCCACTGATACCCTTCTCCCCTTTTTCTTTTGTATAAAGTCTGAAAAGAGTTAAAATATTAAGATAAAAGACAAAAGGAAAAAGACAAAAGTGTTTACCAATACTTTTATCTTGTGACTTTTATCTTTTATCTTTTTTTACAGATTCCGCAAAAGCACATTACCTTC
>DAIDJT010000217.1 GCA_027451265.1 Bacteroidales bacterium
CCAGGACATAGAAACCTTTTTCCGCCGCGGCCACAAAAAGGAAGAATTTCCCGAAGAACCCGGCCACCGGGGGAATGCCTGCGAGTGAAAACATTGCAAGCATCATCGTGATGCTCAGTCCCGGGTTGGTCCTGTAGAGCCCGTCATAGTCATCCATACTCTCCTTCCCTGTCTTCTCGGCAATGACTGACACCACACCGAATGCTGCCAGGTTCGAGAAGATGTAAATAAGTGCATAATAAATCACTGTGGTCATCCCGAGCCGGTTCCCGCCGACAAATCCGAGAAGGAAGAATCCGGCCTGTGCAATGGAGGAGAAGGCGAGGAATCTCTTCATGTTTTTCTGCCTGAGTGCGAATAGGTTACCTATGGTTATCGTCATTACAGCTATAACCCATATAACCTTCTCCCAGGTCACCGAGATAACCGGGAATACCCTGAAGAGGATGATGATGAAAATGAAGGCGGCAGCACCCTTGCTGACCACTGAAAGATACGATGTCACATTGACAGGAGCTCCTTCGTAAACGTCTGCCGTCCAGAGGTGGAACGGGACGAGCGACATCTTGAATCCCATGCCTGCGAAGAAGAAGATAAAGCCCATGATCACCAGGGGCACGGAGGTCAGTTTCGATGCCACTTCGGGAAAATAGAGCGAGCCTGTTACTCCGTATATCATGGAGAGGCCGAAAAGAAGCACTCCGGAAGAGAGAGTGGAGGAGAGGATCAGCTTTATCCCTGCCTCGGCAGATTTGTTCTGGTACCGGTCATATGCCGCGAGGGCGGCAAGAGGTATCGTGGCCAGTTCGATTCCCAGGTAAAACATCAGGAAATGCCCTGATGAGATCATGAAATTCATCCCGATCAGGGTAGAGAGAAGAAGCAGGAAATACTCATGCATCCTGTCCCTGTTCTCAGGCCTGCCAAGCCATGTATATGACTGGATCAGAACAATAAGAGTTCCGATGTTCAGGATGTTTTTCATCAGGGTTGTGGTGCCGCTGGCCTGGTACATGCCGCCGAACAGCGAACCTGTGGCTGCCGGCAGGAATCCGGCGGCGGTCACGATGGCGAACAAAACCACGGCAATCCCCTTGATTTTTTCCTTGTTCCGCTCACCGGTAAAAACCTCGGCCACAAGGATGAAAAGAAAGGCCAGGATCAGAACCAGCTCATGGCGCATTATCATAAAGCTTTCAGGATTCATTTTTGCAGGTTTAAGTATTTTCCTGTATATAGTTGTTTTACAATAACTTGTCGATGATTGGCAGGAGGCTCTCACGGATAATGCCGGAGAGACCCAGCGGGGCCATGCCGATGTAAACAATTCCTGTTATAAGTGTCAGCAGGGACAGCTTTTCATACCATTTTGCATCACCGAGGCCAACAAAGTGGTTGTCCTTTATTGGTCCCAGGAGCAGGATGGCCACGACTCTCAGGATGTACACGGCCGTGATCACTATTGACGAAACCGCAATGATTGTTGCCACCCTGTGGAAGGTGTCAGGGTGTTCAAATGCACCGAAGAAGATATTCATTTCGGCGACGAAGCCGCTCAGACCCGGCAGACCGAGTGATGCGAGACCTGCTATTACATAAGCCACTCCAAGGAATGGGATCACCTTCATCAGTCCACCCATCTCGTTGATCATCCTGGTGTGTGTCCTTCCATAGATCATGCCTATCAGCGCAAAGAAGAGAGCCGTCATCAGCCCGTGTGAGATCATCTGGATGACAGCACCGGTCATTGCTGTCTTGTTCATCATAAGCACGGCAAACAGCACCATCCCGCAGTGACTCACCGAGGAGTAGGCGTTGATGTATTTGAGGTCCTTCTGGACTATCGCGCCAAAGGCGCCGTAGACAACGCTGATAGTTGTCAGTATTATAAAGATCCATGCCATCTCGCTGGCTGCCTCGGGCATAAGGAACATTGCAACCCTGAATGCGCCGTAGCCTCCCAGTTTCATCAGCACGCCGGCATGAAGCATTGACACGGCGGTAGGGGCCGAAGAATGACCGTCAGGAGACCATGTATGAAGCGGGAAAAGAGCTCCCAGCACGCCGAATCCCACAAATGTGAAGGGGAAAAACCACCTCTGTGCCTCTATAGGAATAGTAATCTTTGATATCTCGAGTATGTTGAAAGTGAGCTCACCACCGTCGGGAGCGGAGTTGAAATATATCCCGAAAAGGCCAACCATCAGAAGGGCAGATCCGCCCATAAGCATCAGTGTCAGCTTCATGGCCGAGTACTCTTTCGGGCCGCTGCCCCAGATACCTATGAGGATGTACATCGGGATCACCGCCACCTCGTAGAACAGGAACATCGTGAACAGGTCAAGCGAGATGAAGAAACCGAACACTCCTGTGGCAAGAAGGATCAGCGAGATGAAAAACTCCTTCTTCAGGTCTTCCATTTCCCACGAGGCAAATATCCCTGCAAATACAACCGTGGCTGTCAGGGCAATCATTGCCACGGAGATGCCGTCGACCCCGACAGTATAGTAAATATTCAGGCTCTTAAACCACTCAAAGCTGCTCATCAGAACCATTTCATCAGTGTTGCCGCTCTTGCGCAATCCGATATACAGGTACACGATCACGAATGCGACAATGAGCTGCAAACCCATGCCTATCGCAGCGACAATCTTTGTCTGCCGGGCATCTTTTACAAGCAGGATTCCGGTTATTGTCAGCAGCGGAATTATTACCAGCAGGGATAGAATATTCATGATGTCTTATGTATTACTGCTTGTTGTTACTACTTTACCAGGTAAATAAATGCAATTACAAGGGCAATCACCCCGGAGATGAAGACATACCCGTACTTCTGGAGCTGGCCCGACTGCAGTCCTTTTATCATTGAGGATACTGACTGTGTCACGTAAGCGATTCCGTTCATGGTGCCGTCGACAACATGCCTGTCAAACCATGCCACCGGTTGGGATATATGCCTGAAGATCACCTTCTTTGTAATGAAGATATAGACTTCGTCGATGTAGAACTTGTTGTACGCCCACCTGTAACTGTGCCTGAAAACGGATGCCATGCGGTCAGGCAGGGTCGACTCTTTCCTGTACATCACCCATGCGAGGCCGATTCCCAGGAGGCCGATGGCAACCGAGGGTATGGCAACGCCCCACTCAATGTGCGATTCGAAGGGAACGCCGTCTGAGGTGACCAGGCTGCTGAAGGGGAGGAACCCTGCAAAGACAGATCCGAAAGCCAGTATTAACAGCGGCACGGTCATGGTTGCAGGCGATTCATGCGGGGTGTGGTGGTAGTGCCTGTCAACGCCGTGGAAAACCGAGAAATAGAGCCTGAACATGTAGAAGGCCGTCAGGCCTGCCACAGCATACTCAATTGCGAAGAGCAGCTTGTTGTGGTGCAGGGCAGCTGTGAGTATCTCATCCTTGCTGAAGAAGCCCGAGAGGGGTGGTACGCCTGCAATTGTAAGACATGCTATCAGGAATGTGATGTTTGTGACAGGCATGTAGCGTCTGAGGCCGCCCATATCCTTCATGTCATTGCTGTGCACGGCATGTATCACCGAGCCGGCGCCGAGGAACAGAAGGGCCTTGAACATCGCGTGGTTGAAGAGATGCCAGTTTGATGCCATGAATCCGAGGCCGTCATGACCGCCGTACCCTGACACCCCGAGGCTGAAGATCATATAACCTATCTGGGATATTGTCGAGTAGGCAAGAACCCTCTTGATGTCAGTCTGGGTAAGGGCAATTATTGCTGCAAACAGTGAGGATATCGCACCCACCCATGCAATAATGTGAAGGGCTTCAGGTGCCGCGAAATAATATACCGGGAACATCCTTGCCACGAGGTATACACCGGCCACAACCATTGTTGCGGCATGTATGAGGGCAGAAACGGGTGTCGGACCCTCCATGGCATCAGGAAGCCATATATGCAGCGGAAACATTGCCGATTTACCGGCACCGCCCATGAAAATGAAAATCATTGACCAGGTCATGAGCGACATCCCCATGAATACTGCCCCGCCCTTGCTGGCTATTGCCGGTCCATTGATGTCTGTAAGAGTGACAAAATCAAAGGTTTTCGTCGTGAATGACAGAATCAGTATCCCCACCAGGAAGCCCATGTCTGCAAACCTTGTGACAATGAAGGCTTTTTTCGAGGCTGCAACGGCGCTGGGCCTGTCATAATAGAAGCCGATAAGCAAATAGGAGGAAACCCCAACAAGCTCCCAGAATATGTACATCTGGAAGATATTTGTGGCAACCACCAGGCCCATCATTGAGAAGGTAAAGAGCGAGAGGAAGGCATAGTAGCGTTCAAATCCCTTTTCTCCCTTCATGTATCCAAGGCTGTAAATGTGGACCATCAATGAGACGGTGCTGATC
>DAIDJT010000218.1 GCA_027451265.1 Bacteroidales bacterium
TAGCTTTAAACATTGTTTCAGATTCTATGGACAGGAAAGAATTTTTCAGGAAAACATGTCTTGCCGGAGTTTGCGGTTGTGGTTTCGGAGCGATTGCACTGAATGCGGGTGATATTGCCCGGGCTGACCAGGAAAACATTAACCCGGTACCACAACAGTGGCTGATCACCTTGCTTGAAAACCTTGACAGGAATGTTGACCAGACAGAGTTGAGGAGAATAATCAAAATGTCTGCCGGTGTTCACTACGATCAGTTGAAAATGGATGACCTGCTTTCCGGATATACAGGTAAGCTGAGGGAATTTATCAACTTTCTCGAGAAGGAGTGGAGTTGGAAAGTGAATTATGACGAGGCTGCCGGGGTCATCACAGCGGATGAAAATAAAAGTTATTGCGTCTGCCCTGTACTGAAAGGCACGCCTGCAGGTTCACCCGCCATCTGCTATTGTTCAGAAGGATTTGCCGAATTGATGTTTTCGAAGGTTGCCGGAACAGCAGTGAGCGCTGAAGTCATCTCCTCAGTCAGACGAGGAGACAAAACCTGCATTTACAGGATTAACCTGCAGGGGTAGCCAATGTACAAGCCGGAAGCAGTTCCGCACATCTCCCTTTACCATATCCTGCCTTTTGCTGACGGAAACACTCAGATCTGTGTCTCGCTGCTTTTTTTACCCGGGAATGCCACCGAGGCCAGGATGCTGATCAGCAGTGTTCCGGCTATTATGTACAATGAGTATGTGGTTTTGTAACCAATGTCGTCAAGCCATGTATGGAACAGCAGCTTGAATCCGACAAAGGCCAGGAGAAAGGATATACCCACCTTGAGGTACCGGAACAGGTTCACCAGTTTTGCCAGCAGGAAGAATAATGACCTGAGGCCAATGATGGCAAAAATGTTGGAGAAGAATACAATATATGGGTCTGTGGTTATGGAAAAGATGGCAGGTATCGAATCAAGGGCAAAGATCACATCGGTGAATTCGATCATGATCAGCACGATGAAGAGGGGTGTGAAGAAGAACTTCCCGTCAATTCTTTTCCAGAAGTGGTTTTCAAGATAGTCAGGATAAATGTTGATATGTTTTGAAAGAAACCTGACAAGCCAGTGTTTGTTGATTTCATTCTTTGCTTCGCGATTCCTTGTCAGGAACATTTGAATTCCCGAATAAACAAGGAAGGCTCCGAATATAAGTAGCAACCAGCTGAATCTGTGAATCAGCGCTGATCCGGCAAAAATGAATATGAACCTCAGTACTATAGCCCCGAGAACACCCCAGAAAAGCACCGGTTTATAATTCTGCGGGGCCACCGAAAAGCCGGTCAGTATCATCAGAATCACAAAAACATTGTCAATGGAAAGGGTGTACTCGAGCAGGTAGCCGGTAATATAGTTCAGGGCCGTTTCCTTCCTGTAAAGGTCGAGTGCCGCACTGAAGTCGTCCGGAAGCTTAAGCGATGGCTGATAAATAGAGACATGAGCTTTCAGCGATTCCATGTCGCTTATACCGTGGATTATATGTCCGTAATGAAGAATAAAAAAATAGAAGCCAATTGCCAGAGATACCCAGATTGTTGTCCAGATAAGCGACTCCTTTAGTGAAACGACATGGTATTTCCGCCCCACGATCAGCAGATCGATCAGCAGGACTGTTACTATCAACACTCCGAAAAGGATGAAGAAGAGGGTAGGGGTCAGGAGTTGCATCCGGTTAAGATATTTTGTAAATATAAGTTAATAATGATCATTCAATCAGCTATATGACGGAATAGATAACGAAATTTTTGCGAATATGTTCACGGGGTGGATAGGATTACTTTCCCGGAACTGGTATTCCGGGAGATTGATCCCGATAAGGGAGGCTCCTGACAAAGAGCAGCCGCCTCCGGCGTTCATTTTTTATTTTTCAGGTCTCCCCTGAAGCACGCTTCGGTGATCCCTTCAAAATAAAAAACCCCGCTGACGCGGGGCTGCTCTTTGTGATCCCGGCGGGATTCAAACCCACAACCTTCTGATCCGTAGTCAGATGCTCTATTCAGTTAAGCTACGGGACCTTTTGCGGGTGCAAATATATAATAATTTTCATTATCCCATCTGACAGAAATCCATTAATCGATACCGATTGTTTACTTTTGTGATTACAGCTAATTGTTTCAGGCTCCGCCGCAATGGCAGCGAACTATTATCGCCTCTTTCCCGTTCTGTAATTAATGTATTCCAGATATCATCATGAAAAAAGGACTGAAAATTACCGGTATAATCCTGGCAGCACTGATAATTACAGTAATAGCAGCTGCAATCATCATCCCTGTAGCCTTCAAAGAGAAAATAAAGGAAAAAGTCGAAGCAGGAGTTAATGACAGGCTAAACGCCAGGGTCTCATTCAGTGATTACAGGCTGAGCCTTCTAAGGGCTTTCCCGAACGCCTCCTTCTCAATCGGAAACCTGACCGTGACAGGTACCGACGGATTTGAGGGTGATACACTTGCTTCCATCAGATCATTTGGTATTGTCATAAACCTGAAAAGCCTTTTCGGCAAATCAGGGTATGAGATAAAATCAATAGAAATTGACAGGCCGGTAATCAACGCTGTTGTTGACAGCGAGGGCAGGGCGAACTGGGATATTATGAAAGAGACAGGTGAAATGCAAGCCGGCGAGCAGGCACAGCAGCCACGAGAGGCGGCTCCGGGAGAGGAGGGCACCACTGACCTGAACCTGATGCTGCGAAAATTTGCGGTTAACAACGGGCAACTGAGGTACACGGACAGCGAATCGGATATGTCTGCAAAAGTTGATGACCTTGATTTTCTCCTTTCGGGAAACATGAGCGGCTCAAAGACCGGGCTCAATCTTGAGATGAATGCCGGGAAGGTTGATTTTATCATGGATAAAGTTCCCTGGCTGACAGGCGCTGCCATTGGTTTCAGGGCCGGAATAGATGCTTTGCTCGACTCCATGAAATTTACTCTCAGGGACAATGCCCTGAAAATAAATGATATATCACTTAACTTCTCCGGTACGGCAGCCATGCCGGGTGATGATATCGAGGTTGACCTGGTATTCAATGCCCCGGAGACATCATTCAAATCATTGCTCTCACTGGTTCCTGCCTTCTACATGAAGGGTTATGAAGACCTTAGAGCCTCCGGTACGGTGTCACTTGACGGTGCCATAAAGGGCATATACAGTGATGCTGACAGCACCCTGCCTGACGTGGCGCTGAATCTGCAGGTCGCTGACGGTACCGTCAGTTATCCTGCACTGCCGGAGAAGATAACCGCCATCACCATTGCCGGCAGGGTGCAGACAGACGGCAGGGATATGGACAAAACAACAATCGATGTCAGCCGTTTCCATTTCGTGCTGGCCGGTAACCCGTTTGACATGAGCCTTAAAATGGCCACACCCCTTAGTGATCCGTCGGTTACTGCTGCAGCAAAGGGCAAAATTGACCTTGCAAAGCTTCAGCAGGCTATCCCTGTCGACAGCATTTCCCTTAACGGGTTGCTCGATGTATCTCTTGACCTGGCAGGCCGGATGTCAATGATTGAAAACAAGGAATATGAAAAGTTCCGGGCAGCCGGAACGCTCAACGTATCTGATATGGCTGTCGCAATGGCGGATATGCCTGAGTTGAAGATAAGCAGCGCTGCCTTTACTTTCAATCCGGCCTATGCCGAGCTCACCGGACTGAAAGCCACCATGGGAAAAGGAAGTGATTTTGCAATCTCGGGAAAAATTGAAAACTACATTCCGTATCTTTTCTCTGACGCGACGATAAAGGGAAATCTTTCACTGAGGTCAAACCGGATTGACCTCAACGAAATAATGGACATCATTCCGTCAGACACCGTTGACACAGACACTGCGGCCATGAAGGTGATAAGAATCCCCGGCAACATTGATTTCACATTTGTTGCTCTGGCGGGCAGCCTGAAATACGGCCGGCTTTCTGCGGATGATGTGAAGGGGAACATCACGGTACGTGACGGTACTGTCACTGTAAGGGAGACGGGGATGAAGGCCCTGGGGGGCACACTCCTTGTAAATGCGGTCTATGATACGCGCGATACACTGAAACCCTTTGTTGATGCAGGAATGCTTATCAGTGCTGTAAACATTAAGGAAGCCTTTGATGCCTTCAATACGGTCAGGCAGCTTATGCCGGCGGCATCAGGCATGGGTGGCAATGTGACTGTAAAACTGGATTTCAGCACTCTCCTGGGCAGAAATATGATGCCACTTCTCAACTCTCTCTCCGGCAACGGGGCAATTAACTCGGAGTCGGTTCAGATCCTTGAATCGAAAAGTTTCGACAGGATGAAGAGTATATTGAAAATGAACCAGGCCTATACCAACATAGTTAAGGATCTCAGGGC
>DAIDJT010000219.1 GCA_027451265.1 Bacteroidales bacterium
GAGTATTTGCGAATTGCGATTTGCGAGGTGCGAATTGCGAATTGCGAGGTGCGAGGTGCGAGGTGCGAATTGCGAGGTGCGAATTGCGAATTGCGAATTGCGATATTAAATTCAGGCAGGATTTCCTGATTACGGGATAATAAAATATCCCTTCCAGTGATGCGAGATGACTGCAATCTTGTCATTACTGGTAACCCATGCATCAATGATTCCCTCACCGGTTACACCTTCATACAGACCGGTACCGCCTCCAAATTCAAATTTGCCGGTTATGTGCTCCTGGTCTGCCGGGAAGTCAGATGTCAGGTCACTTGCTGATAAGCATTCCCGGCACTTAATATAAATTGAGTTACCGATTCCGTCAGTCAGGATCCCGCCTGATCTGCCCGCGACACAATCAGTTAAACTCCAGAAGCAACTAAGGCTTATCCGGAAATAACCTATTTCGGCGTCTGTTCCGGTTCCGGTCTGTACCAGCTGTAATACTCTGCCATTCAGGTCGGTTTGCCCCTCCGGGATAACATTCCTCGAGAATTCAGTAATAAAAAATGCATTGACAGGAATTGCAGTATGGTCGGAATGAGAGGGCTTTACCAGATCGACGGTTTCTGGATGAACCAGTGGTATCGGTTTTTCACATCCTGACACCATGCTTATGAATGCCAGCGGAAGGATCATCCCTTTAAAAACTTCCCTTTGTTTCATAATGCCTGCATTGCCCAGACCTCAGAAAGCATAATGGTCACCCAAAGTTCGGATCACAGGGAGGATGAAGAATATAGTTTTTGATCTATTACTTATGATAATAAATCATTTATATAGTTTATTGGGCATTTTGCATAGTTTCATTCCACTATGCAAATGTTTTACTACATTTTTAGCATCAGGAATTGTAAAAGATAAAACAAAAGGAATATGGGAGGTGCGAGGTGCGAATTGGGATGTGTGAATTGCGAGGTGCGAATTGCGAGGTGCGAATGGCGAACTATGGATTGAAAAATTGAAAATCACAAGATCGAAAATGCATCTGCGTCGCGCCAAATGGGCATTTCATCCCGATACTTGTCCAGTGCTTCCCGTGATAAAACAGTTGATGTAACACCATCGGCGCCCGGCTCAAGCGAAGCAAGGAGATCACCTTTGGGGCCAATGATTGCTGAATCGCCTGTATATGCAGTGCCGTCAGGACTGACACCTACCCGGTTCACTCCTATCACATAGCACTGGTTCTCTATTGCCCTGGCCACAAGCAATGCCTTCCAGGCAGTGCTGCGGACCACCGGCCAGTTTGCAGAATATATTAAAACATCAGTGTCACCTCGGTTCCTTGACCAGACCGGAAAGCGGAGGTCATAGCAAACCTGGAGGTTAAAGCTGAACTCGCGGTAAGGTATCACAACACGCTTATTGCCTCGACTGTAAACTTCATGTTCTCCGCTCATCGAATGGAGATGCCGCTTGTCGTAGAAGGTCACACTGCCATCAGGAGTGACAAAGATCAGCCGGTTAAAAAACCTGTCATTCTCGCCGATTATTACTGACCCGCAAAGGGCATAACCACCGGTTGCCGAGCGTTCCATCATCCACCGTACCGTGGGGCCGTCCATCCCCTCAGCAACGGGTGCAGGATTCATTGTAAATCCCGTGGTGAACATCTCGGGAAGCACCACCAGCCCTCCGCGCGGTGATTCAGCATCAAGCAGGGAAGAGATGTGTGCAATGTTTGCGTTCCTGTCTTCCCATTTAATCCCTGACTGTACTATGGTAGCTTTCATTGTGGCAGATTTGACCTTAAAGATATAAAGGACATTCAAATAACATAAACGGATCAGCATTGTTTATCCGGACGCGTCACCGATGACATCAAAATAAAGGCTGCCCTTTTGAGACAGCCTTATCCTTACAGTTTGCCTGTTTATTTTATTTGCTACCCTTTTCAGCCTGGTACTCGCTGAAGATCGAGGTAATCAGCGGCTTGTAGTAGAGCCAGAAGAATCTCCTCGGATCATCCTGATTTTCAGAGTAAAGCAGCGCTTTGGCACTTTTCTGGATATTCTTTATCCTGGCAGTCCAGAAAGGAATGTCATTATTGGCGAAATCGCCCGAGAAGTAATATGTTTTCTGCGTCAGCGGTTCCTGTGTCACTGCAGGGAAGACAGACTTCAGGTCGTTGACCGACAGCAGGGTATCACCTGCCGGTGTGGTATTGAGCACGAATTCTGAAATAACGTTGTTCTGGCCCGGGTCAATGATATCGAAGCTTTTGGTGAAGGTAACCGTTTCGGGAAGTCCGAATCTCCCGGCAGATTCGCTTGTTGTTCTGATGACCGGCATTGCGGACATAAGCTGTTTACCCTCTTCGAGCACGATGATGCCGTTTTCCTTCAGAAGTACAACTCCTGCCTTAGAGAATGTCCATGGTTCGCGGTACTGTTTACGGTACAGGGCCGGCATCCAGGCCGGAACCCCCTGCTGCGAGACGGTGTCGAGAGACTTGTAGTATTGTCCCATCCATCCGGTGGAAGCAATGCCGAGCAGTTCCTCGGTCTTGAACCTTTCAAGTCCTGCGGTGGGATAATCAAAGGTATTGTATTCGAGAAGCACCAGTTTGTCGCGCTTCTTCATCTCCACCATCAGGAGATAGTCGTTGTTGTTAAGCCCGCCGTAAAGTTTGCGCGACCGGCGTGTCTTCTTTATGCCCTGGTACCAGTCGTTGAAGAAAACACCATATGTATCGGTGTAATAAATAGCATCATTTTTTTCAGCCAGGTCAATCAGTTCGGTAAGACGGAAATCCATTTTCCGGAACTGTTTCTCCCTCACCGGTCTCAGGGGTTCAAACCCGTAATAATCCTTTCTTGCTGAATAGCTTCCGCCCTTTTCTCCCTTCACAAATCTTGCGTTTGTCATAACGTAAACAAACGAGCGATGACCCTGTCTGTCAAGTGTCGGTACGGTTTTGTCAAGTATGACAACATCAACAGGCTTCTTTTCCTGGAAAGCCCATCTTATGAAGCTCACAGCCGGTATTAACAGCAGTACTGCCAGTATAAACAAGGTGATCAGTAGAGGTTTTTTCATAATTACCGGAATTTGATAATATCCTGTTACTAAACGAATTCTTGGTGCAAACAGTATGCGTGAACTTAAAAAATAATTGCTAAAAGTATGAAATTATTTCCGATCGGGAAAATATTTTTCCTGAAAATGGCAAAAAACGTGACTCTGCAAGCGATTTTGTGATAATTTGCACCTGTATTTGCCAAAATGCCATATGTTTTCAAATCAGCCACTTGCAGACAGATTAAGGCCACGTTCCCTGGATGACTTTGCCGGGCAGGATCACCTTGTGGGCAGTGACGGGGTGCTGAGGAAGGTGATTGAATCAGGCAATGTACCATCATTTATCCTGTGGGGTCCTCCGGGTGTAGGCAAGACCACCCTGGCACGGATAGTGGCGTCAAAACTGGAGCGCTCCTTCTTCCAGCTGAGTGCAGTGCACAGCGGCGTGAAAGAGGTCCGTGAAACAATTGAAAAAGCAAAGAGCCAGCAATTTTTCGGCAAGCCCAATCCAATCCTCTTTATAGATGAAATTCACCGGTTCAACAAGTCGCAGCAGGACTCATTGCTCGGGGCTGTTGAACAGGGCATTCTGACCCTTATTGGCGCAACAACTGAGAACCCTTCCTTCGAGGTTATCTCCCCCCTCCTTTCAAGATGCCAGGTATATGTACTCAAGCCCCTTGATGACGCGATACTTAAAAAGCTGATTGACAAAGCTGTTGCAAGTGACTATTACCTGTCACAGTACAGGATCAGGATTTCTGAATATGAAGCCCTTATCCGCATCAGCGGAGGCGATGCGCGGAAGCTCTACAATGCACTGGAACTCACAATTTCACTTGAAGCGGAGAAGGGAAGTGATGAGATTGTTGTGACGGATGAAATGGTGCTGAGCCATGTACAGCAGAACCTGGCCATGTATGACAAGAACGGGGAACAGCATTATGACATCATTTCAGCCTTTATCAAGTCATTGCGCGGTTCTGATCCCAATGCGGCAGTATACTGGCTTGCCAGGATGGTCGAGGGAGGTGAGGATGTGAAGTTCATTGCCCGCAGGATGGTTATTCTGGCTGCTGAGGACATAGGGATGGCCAATCCCAACGCCCTGCTGCTCGCACAGGCATGTTTCAATGCAGTGAATCTTGTAGGCTGGCCCGAGTCAAGAATCATTCTCTCGGAGACGGCAGTATATCTGGCCACCTCTCCAAAGAGCAATGCCTCTTATATGGCTATTGAGAATGCAATTGCAGCCGTACACCGGCACGGTGATCTCCCGGTGCCGCTCCATCTGCGGAACGCTCCCACCAG
>DAIDJT010000220.1:0-4073 GCA_027451265.1 Bacteroidales bacterium
AATCATGGTTTCCTGCTGCTTGCCCGCTTTAACTGACTGTCCATCGTCATCGGCATGGACGTCTTTCCCCTTCTGGGCTGAAATGCCGGTCGAGGCTAAAAGAAACGCAAGCAAAAAAGTAAAACGACGGATTATCTGACTGTCATTCATTATGTGTAATATATTGTTTTTCAGCGTTATGTCCTTGTCAGACCGAACCCTTGTCCCATACGGGAAGAATTTCCTTCCTGAACTTTTCCTTTTCCCTGATCAGGGCATCCATGTCGAGTCCTATTGCTTTCTGTGCTCCCGGTTTGGATGATATGTCAGGGATCATGACAGTGGTAATGCCCTTTGAAACCAAAATCTTTGAAAGTTCAATCCTTGCTTCCAGTCCCTTCATTATTCCGTTGCCGAGTATTGAGGCCATTTCAATTGGTGCATGGAATGATCCGCCGTGACTGGCAGCACAGAAGTCCCATCTCCACTGCGACTGCCTGATAAGTGCAAGAACCGGTTTCATGACTGTTTCATCGGCTCCTGCTTCCCATGCAGCTTTAGCTTCATAGTGGGCTGAGACAAGAATCTCCTCAAGGTGGTTTCTCAGGGAGGCTATCTTATCCTGCCTGTCATAAACATTGTTCAGCAGTTCCTCTTCGCTTTGCCTGTGGCAGACGGCACAGGTGGATGAGATCATGTTGAGCGGGCTCTGTACGTGGTGGCTGGTATATTTTACACCCCCTTCGGCGATGAATGGCATATGGCAGTCGGCGCAGGCTACTCCGCGCTGACCGTGAATGCCTAATTTAAATAATTCATAATCAGGGTGTTGTGCTTTCAGCATCGGGGCCTTGCTGATGGAGTGGGTCCAGTCAGTAAACTGGTAGCTGTCATAATAACTCTCAATGGAGTCAACCGTCATTCCCTTATCCCAGGGGAAGGTGAGGTATTTCCCCTCGCCCCTGAAGTAGTATTCCACATGGCACTGGGCGCAGACGAGGCTTCTCATCTCCTGGTGTCCTGCGTCCTCCACATTTTTCCCCTGTCTTTCGAAGGCTTCTCTCAGGGCCGGCCGGGTAATTGTCAGGGTCATGTTCTCAGGGTTATGGCAGTCAGCGCATCCGATAGGGTTGGTTATCTCCGGACCCAGTGAGGCCCAGGTGGCTTTGTAAAAGCTTTCTGCTCCCATCTTTTCCATCATGCGGGGTACATCGGGGCTCTTGCATGTCCAGCATGTGCCTGGCTGCGGACCCGCATCAGGGGTCATTGGTGCACCGGTGCGGAGAGTGGTGCGGATGTCTTCCACGGCCCAGGCATGTCCTCTGGCCTGATAATAGTCCTTGGAGAATGCATATCCGGCCCATAGTACCACAAGCTCGGGATCAGTGGCGAGCACATCGAGGGGTTTGTTACCGGCATATTTGCTCCGGTATGATGTGTCTGCCGTCATAAGCCATGACTTGTATTCCCTGGGGTAGAACTTACCCCATACACTGTTATCTGATTCGTAGGGTTGCAGGTCTGTCGGCGGCCTGTAGGCATATTTGGCTTCGGAACGCCTTTCGACGATTGATGAGGCAAGCATGCCCAGCAGGAACACGACAAGGGCGGTGGCGAGAAAAAGTAGCCAGCCTGCCCATGGCTTTTTGGATATGAATTCCTTGATTGACATAGGTTGGGTATTAAGTATTGTTACAGCTTGTCTTTAAGGGTCGGAGTGATGGCGAACTGGGTTGATGAGATACTGTTTACCCTGTCATGCGGTGTGTTACGGTGGCACTGGAGGCAATGCCGGTCACGGTGTGCGGCCATTGCTTCCTCAGGCCTGCCGGGGCCGTCACTGAAGAGTGATTCGTGGCATCTGAGACAGTTCTCCTGCACTACCCGCTTCCCTGGTTCCCTGATGTAAATTGCCTGTTTCTCATTGCGGAGGGTAAAGATGGTGGCATGTCTCAGACCATCATTGGCTTTGAAGTAATACTTCCTGATGAAGCTGTCATGCGGCACATGGCAGGCATTGCAATCTGTAATTGTTCTGTGCGCACTGTGTGACCAGGTGGCAAACTGCGGTGTCATAATGTGGCAGTTGATGCACACCCTGGGGTCATCAGACAGGTAAGATGTGGCATTTGAAACCTTCAGCAGATAAAATGCCAGGCCTGTCAATGCTCCGAGGATCATTATTACAGGCAGTCGCCACTGCGGCGGAGGCGTGAAAAAACTGATCAGTCTGAGTGGTCTGCTCATGGCAGTTGCCTTTTTATCTGGTCATTATAAGATCGCAACCTCCTCCACGGAAAATCCGGAAGGGCTATATGAAATTCACGAAGCAGAGCGCCACGAGGGCGGTACCGTACCTCTTGTCAATTGTCAGAGACTCCCTTGTGACTGTCGGCTCTCCCAGGTAATATTTGGAGAAAGTCCTGTCATGCAGGTCATGGAGAACGGTATAGAGCCTCTCCTCAAGAGCCTCCATGTCAAAGTATCCGGCCAGTTCGCAAACGAGACCCCCGATCTTTTCCTCGCATGTATCATCCTTGTACATCCATGCGAAGATTACCCCTGCAGACACATGTTCTCCGTAGTAGCCGTTTGCCACTGCCATAATTGTGCACAGTTCGGAGCCATAGGGAGGCATGTCAACCTCATCAAGAGTCACCAGTCTTGAGGTGGCGGGCAACACAGATGAATAGTTCATGATGTTGTATTCAGAGATACCGGCATCATGGAGTGCCATGTGATATGACCCGGGATGGATTGCATATTCGCTGCAACCCGAACCCTGTGTTACAAAAAACTCGTTAGGGATTCTGTTGTGGGTGAGTTTGACCATTTCTGATAGTGATAATTAAGGTTTATGTCCGTCATATGACCGGAACGGACAAATATACCTAAAAATAAAAAAATCGTGCAATAGGAGGGATGATAATTCAGATTCTGGCCATGGCCAGGACGAGTGAATAGATCACTACTGTTACAGTTATGTACATTTTCCTTGCGTTTTCCGGGCTCAGTCCCGGGAACCGGTAGGAAATCGAGGAGTGCCTGCATGCAGTGATGCAATCGCCGCACAGGGTGCATGTCAGCCCGGGTCTGAGGTTTGCAATGTCAGCGGTGCTGAGTGCGTCGTACCTGCAGGCTGAGGTGCAGAGCATGCAACTGGTACAGCTATTTTCTATCCTAATCCTGAATGGGTTGATATGCTTGATATAGCTGACAAGGGTACCCACGGGACACCATACGGTGCAGTGAATCATTTTACCCTTCCGGCGGGAAAGAAACCCGATGATCAGTAGTCCTGTGACACCGGCAGCAACTCCGGCAGCCAGGGCAGTTCCCTTTCCGGCCCCGGTGATCCGCAGCAGGAGGGCAGCTGCTATGGCCAGGATCAGGAAACTGTTCTTCAGTGCCAGCCTGTTGCGCATGGGTGATGAACGCCCCTTTTTCCCGGCGAAGGCGGAATCAAGTGCACCGAAATAACAGTACTGGCTGCACCATGCCGGTCCGGAGAGCACCACGGCGGAAAGAAAGATAAGTGTCATTACAGAAAGCTCTCCCCTGTAAATGGGGCCGGAAATTATCAGGGCGGGCACCGGGAGATGAAGTTCCCCGGTCATCAGGAATATTTTGTCGACTGCCAACCCGAGGATCAGCTGCAGAAAGAAAATGGCTGAGAATAGTGACCAGCTGAACCGTCTCCACCAGCCTGAACGCCCGGGAATCAGCATGTTATACTCCATGACCGATGCAAAGATGGCCACTGTAGCTATCTGCAGATATCCACCTCCCCGGAAAAGCCTTTCCATGATGAGCATCGGCCTGTCGCCCGCAAACTGGAGCGGGAGCAGCAGACCAATCACAATCAGACCGCCCAGTGCCGGAAGGAAGTACCTGTTTCGCATTTCTGACAGACTGCCGCAAAAATATTGAAAAAACGCAAGGCTGAAAGCTGCCAAAAAAAATATAAATTGGAGAACCTAAAACCAGGGCATGATCAGGAGGTTGCTTTCAGTGACACTTTTACTTTTCACGGCACTGCATGAAGTGCCCGGGGAGGTTCAGGATACAGGCACTCCATTCATCAGGAACTTCAC
>DAIDJT010000220.1:4083-4370 GCA_027451265.1 Bacteroidales bacterium
AAGGCCAGCACCCAGAACTGGGCCGTGGCACAGGACCTGAGGGGATTCATGTACTTTGCCAACAATGACGGGCTGCTGATGTATGACGGTGTACTGTGGCACCTCTTCCCGATGCCTAACCACTCCATGGTCAGGTCGATACATATTGACGGCAGGGGAGACATCTATGTGGGAGCCTACAACGATTTCGGGTTAATGGCTCCTGAACCTGACGGCAGGCTCACCTTCCGCTCCTTCAGGAACCTGATCCCTGAGGAGTACAGGAATTTCGATGATGTGTGGAATAT
>DAIDJT010000221.1 GCA_027451265.1 Bacteroidales bacterium
TAAAGGAAATAACAGTATCCGATGCTGCCGTCCTGCTGAGCTATTCAAAAAAGGTTGTAATAGTCCCTGGCTACGGCCTTGCAGTGGCACAGGCGCAGCATATATGCCATGAGCTTGACAAGCTCCTCGAGGAGAAAGGAGTGGAGGTGAAATATGCCATCCACCCGGTGGCGGGACGCATGCCCGGTCATATGAACGTTCTCCTGGCGGAGGCTGATGTGCCCTATGAGCAGCTGATCGAGAGCGATGAGATCAACCCTGACATGCCCAACACCGATGTGATAGTGGTCATCGGGGCCAATGACGTTGTCAATCCTGCTGCCGAGGATGATCCTTCGAGCCCCATCTATGGCATGCCCATCGTGAGAGCCCGCGAGGCAAAAAACATCATCGTTATGAAACGAGGTATGGGGAAGGGCTACGCTTCAATTGAAAACATGCTCTTCTTCAACGACAAGACCCGGATGCTGTTCGGTGACGCCAAGTCAACCCTGCAGGCACTGGTCAATGAGGTGAAGGCGTTGTGAATCAGGCAATAGGCAATATTGGATTTGCGATTTGCGATACGCGATTTGCGAATGCAATTTCGCTGCATGATGCCTACTGTCTGCTGACCTTGTTTATGACATCAGAGATGCGTCCCCAGTACTTCAGATGAAACTTCAGGCTGTTTTTATCGAGCATTGAGTGCAGGGTGGCCGGCTTGTCCTCTGGAGCAAACCTGACAAGGGCACGGTCTTCATAGAGAGCCGGGACCTCAGGGTGGAACTGCACTGAGAAGACATTCGGGTACTTTTTGTGCCTGATGCCTTCAATTATCTTTCCATCGCTGGAAACGGCGGTCACTTCAAATACCGGGGCCAGGTCACGGATAGCCTGATGATGGCTGCTGTATACCACTGGCTGCATCTTTCGAGATACCTTTACGGTCTTGCCGAAGAACATGTTTTCAGTGAACCTGACCGGATGCATGCTGATACCCATGAAGTCCTTGTCATCCCTTACGTTCTGCCAGTAGTTGCGGTGCAGATTCCTGCGGTCTATCAGCACATTAGTCTCCGGTTTCGTGCTTTCGTAAACCTGGGCGGGGATATCCTGCCAAAGTGTACCTCCGGCTGCAACATTCATCGACTGCAGTCCGAGGCAGAAGCCGGTGACCATGTAATCAGGATTCTCTTCGAGGAAGGGCCTTTGTGTGGCATTACGGGTTCCCCCGAGCAGGTGAAAGAGGAGGCTTACCTCGAAATTGTGCCTGCCCGGATCGGTTGTTTCCGAATACCAGTTCTCCTGTCCATAGAGGGCCGGGGGTATGTCCTGACCCCCGAAGAAGATGATTCCCACCGAGCTGGTAAAAATCTTCCTGAAGTCATCACTGCAGGGGTTCTGTTTGTATACCATTTCTTCCGTCAGGGGAGCATTCACTTCATGGAGGTGGAACCGGGTCAGTCCGTTGGCGGAAATGTATTCGGCTGATTTGCTGAAGTCATACTCCTGGCTTTTATGGTAGACACCCACGAAGTCAACCAGCGCGGGATCAGTTTTCAGAATGCCCTTATCCATCAGGAATGTCACCACGCCAATATTTCCGGCAGTGGGATTGACAAGTATGACATACTTTTTATCCTTGCTGAAATCATTCCTGAAAAAATCCTGGGAATAGAGTGAGACGGAGAGGAAGGCAACCGTGATGAGCAGAAATAACGTTTTCATGATATGATTTTATTAAACACAAATGTAATGTTTATTCGCCTGTAATCCTTTCAGCAGGGGTGAGGTAGCCGGTCTTCGGGCAGGAGGTGTCGAATTCCGTTATCAGGCTCCACACTCCGGGTATCTGTGTGGCAAGGCGTTTAAGCACATCATCCGGAATTGATGTTCTGCTGAAGGGGACCACCTTCACGTATTCCTGTATTTCACCTGCTTTGCGGCCGTATTTGTATTCATATGTAAATGAGCCGTCATCGCGGAGCCTTACCTGCTTATCGGAGAGGTTTGGCACGCTGATGTAAAACTCGCTTCCGGTTCCGGTGCCTTCATTCAGTAACCGCCGGGATGCCAGGTGTTCATAGAGCTGGTCAGCAACTTCCACGGCAGGGTTGACCAGTATCAGGTCTTCGGCAATCAGTGACCTGTAGATGTATTCGCCGTTTTCGCGGTAGTCTCTCAGCCTGTTGAATTCGTTTTTGAAGGTATCTGTAAAGAAAGGGTAATGGGTACAGGCAAGAACCACTGAGCTGAGGGGAAGAGCACCCTCGGTCTTCCGTATTTTTTCCATAAGCGAGACAACATGAAAAGCAATGTAGTTTTCAACGGAATTAATCTGGATATTGAAGGGGTTTGCCGCCTCCCCATCGAACAGCATGGCTCCGTTATCGATGTCAAAATCATACCTTTCCCATATTTCCTTATCAATCTTCATATCGCCGGAAGCACTTTCCGTGGGGCCTTTGTACCCGGCACGCGGGGCGATGGCTTTCCGGTCAATGGCGTCAGGGCTCCCGTCAATTGCCTCGGCAATGCCGATCCCTGCCTGCTGGAAAACGGTTATCTCCTCCTCACGGCCGTCTTCCATGTTTACCAGCTTTGCCGCCTCCGGGTAGACGCCTGATCTCACAGTGCCGTCGGTAGCCATCACCGCGATGCTGCCATTTTCGCCTGGTGAGAAGTTGCCGAATGCTCCCCTCGCCCCGGCATCTATAACCCCGATGACACCAATGTCACATCCTGCCTCTTCGAGGAATCTCCTCACGGTATCCAGGGCATATGCAGTTGCGGTGTTGCAGGCAATGACGATGGCCTTCACCGGATTTTTGTCAGTCTCAGGGGAAGCGGCATTGCCGGACCGATAATATTTGTTGCCCAGCAGGAATTGCACATCCTTCATTACGTGCTCAATCAGCAGTTCTGTATTGTTCTCCAGCGAGTAGCTGCCATATGGCATGTTGGCGAGATCGCCCATATAGATGTATGATTCACCTGCAAGACCCTCATGCTGCACGATGTCTGCCAGCACGGAGAGTCCGCCCGTTCCCGAGTCAAACACCCCGACGGGAAGGGAAGCGTCATTTGAGGGATAATTCTTGAAATCAACGTAGTAGAAGCTGTCTTTGTGATTCAGCATCGCATCACTGATATTTTCAGGCCTGCTGCATGAGAGGCAAAGCACTAATGCAAGTGGTGCGGTAAGTCTGAGGGTTTTCAGAAACGGGTTTTTCATTGGCGGAGTGGCTTGACTGGTTTGGTCAGCGTGAATTTAGCATCAAAAGAGGATAATAACAATCACTTCTGCAGCAGAAGCATAATCAGGGGTGCCTCGCGAGCCTCCAATCTACTCCGGACAGCAAATGCGACGAATGATTTGGAACCGGGATTGATTATTCTTGTCCGCTTGGATACCTTGTATAATAAAAACTGTTATTTTTGTTTCGTCATTTCCCGAAATGAAATGGAAACAGGATCGGCAAGAAAGAGAAAATACTATACGGACGAACAGGAGAGGCTGGCAGGGTATGCGAAGGCCCTGTCTCACCCTGCAAGGGTTTTCGTAATGGATTTCCTGGCAAATAATCTTGATAAATGCTGTTACAGCGGTGATATGGCAGAAGAGCTGCCAATAGCACGATCGACTCTCTCGGAGCATCTGAAGGAGTTGAAGAAGGCGGGGCTGATACAGGGTGAAATAAATCCTCCGTACATCAAGTATTGTATCAACCGTGAGAACTGGGATGAAGCGAAACTATTGCTTGACGGATTTTTCAGACGATAAAAAATTTAATACAGTATTTCGACGTTTAACGAAATGATAGGAGAATAAACGAGATGGAAATTAAGATTCTGGGCCCCGGGTGTCCCAAATGCAAAACCCTTGAAAAGCTGACCAGGGAAGTTGTTGAACAGAACCACATTGATGCCACTGTATCAAAGGTTGATGACATAGTTGAAATAATGAACTATGGTGTGATGGCCACACCTGCACTTGTGGTAAATGAAAAGGTGATCATGAAAGGGCGTGTCCCTTCTGCAGAAGAACTCAGGAAATTATTAATCAGTTAAATAAGTTCAGAATAATGAAAAAGGTAATCTGGATCTCATTAATCGTTGTTGCTCTCGCTGCATTTCTTGCGTTCAGACCTGGTGCCAGGAAGGATGCAAGTCATGATACAGCGGTAACCGCAGGCGACAAGGTGGAGGTTTATTATTTTCACTTTTCACGGAGGTGCGTAACATGTATTGCCGTGGAGAATAAAACCAGGGAGGCGATTGCTGCTCGAGCTGCCTGAGACCGTCGCGTATACGGTCCGCGAGCTCGGATGGCGTCATATGCGTGCTGAGATGGCAGGCTCCGAAAAACATGC
>DAIDJT010000222.1 GCA_027451265.1 Bacteroidales bacterium
GAGCATGCGGCGCGTACGCTCAATGTTGACGGAGAGGTTATCCATCTGCTGGCGTATCACGGCGTCCTGCGCCGCAATGCCCGCCAGGCGCGCCTGCGCCTGCGCCGTCACCGCATCAAGCTCTGCACGCTGCAGCACAGCCATCGTGGTGTCGGTGACGGCGATAACGGCGCCGCCCGCCACCGGCATACCTTCCGTCACATCCATGCTGATGATCCTGCCGGAAGTCTCGGCCGAGATGATGACCTCGTCGGCTTCAAAGGTGCCCCATGCATCGGCATCGCTCTCTCCGCGGCCGCAGCCGGCGACGGCCAGGAGCATAAATACTGGTATTATCAACTTTTTCATGTTACTGCTGGGTTTTGTATCCTGTGATATATAGATATTCCGTTTCCGCACGGGCAATGCTTATCCTCCTGGCCGCCGCGGCAATGACAGCCTGCTTTTCAGCATTCAGCTCAGTCATATACTGTGAGGCAGTGATTGTTCCGTTGCGGAGCTGCGAGGCTGCGGCCGCCGCAACCCTGCTACGTAGCCCGATCAGCTCCTCATCACGTGCAGCTGCATCGCGCAATGACTCAATCTCGGACATCTTAAGGATCAGCAGTCTTTGCAGCCCCTCCGCTGCCGCACTCTTCCTGATATCAAGCAGATGCTGCTGAAGGGTAAGCGACCTGCGGTCATTGCTGTTTTTGTTCCAGTCCCATATGTTCCATTTCAGCCCTGCCCCAAAGGAATAATAAACGTCTGCCTTATCTGAAAGGAAATTGTTCCCGGGGGGATTGCCGTAACCTGCCTGGGCAAAACCGAAGAGCTTCGGCATACGCTGGCTCCTGATAAGGTTCTTTGACATCTCCAGTTGCCTGCTGCGGGTATCAAACAGTCTCAGGTCAGGATTGTCAATTGCTTCCGTGCCTGTAATCAGGTTATCCGGAAGAACCAGTTCTGAATACTTCAGACCTGTCATCCCGGTGACCTGCTCCAGAGCCCTCGCCAGCGCATCATGCCTCCGTCCCATCTCGGCAGCAGACTGTTCCGCCCTGATCTTCTCCGCCCTGAGGACATCAAGGGTGACCGGCGGAACAACCCCGTTTTCAACACCTGAAAGAGCCTCGCCTATCCTGGCGTCAAGCTCAGATATGAGCACGGATGTCACCTCAGCCTGGCTCCGCACCAGCAGCACCGAGAAAAAATAATTGTTGACCTGCTCACGGAGACGATAAAGGTCTGCTTCGCTTTGCTGCATGTTCAGATCACTTATGACCCTCTCAACCTCCCGGGCACTGCGAGTCACTCCGCCATCCCAGATCACCTGGCTGAGATCGACGGTAGCCCTGTACTGTTCATGCGGGATGGATGGCAGCGAACCCGGCGGCAGGGGTACGGAACCCAACAACCCGGTCATGTCTACCACGTCAGACTGGTAATTGAATGTCCCTCCCAGATCGAGGGTGGGGAACCATGATGCCGCAAGATTACGGTCACGAAGCAGGGTCATGCCGGCATATATCTCCCTTTCGTCTGCCAGTGGTGAGGCGGCAGCGGCTGAGTCATAGCACTGCCACAGAGTTATGCTTTTCTGTGACCAGGCAGTCGTCGCCATCACCAATACCAGGAAAACAGCAATCGCTCTTTTCATTTCTTGTGATGTTTTAATGCAGCCATTATAAAGTCGGAGGCAAAGCTCTTTCTTTCACGCATATAGGTGTTGAACTTCTTGGTGTCACCCATTTCGGGCATCATGATCTTAATCATGTCACGTGCAGCAAAGGGGAATATGGAGAATGAGACCACTGTAACCATAAGCTGCGGCATGTCATTCTTCTTGATGCCATATCCCTTCAGTTCCTTTGCATGCCTGGTATAAATCATGTCCCGCAGCTCCCCGTAGTTGATCATTTCCTTCAAACCCTCTGCCAGGGCAGGGTTCTGTGACAGTTCATTAAGCAGGAAAATTGGCAGCTTCGGGTTTTTGATCATGAACTCAATGTGTTCCTCAAGGAACTTTTTCAATTTTTCCTTGAATGAGATCTCTTCACTAAAGATGGAGAAGATCTTTTCAAACATCTTTTTCAGAAGCACATGGAATACTGCCATGAAAAGCTGCTCCTTGCTGCTGTAGTAATAATGGAGCAGTGCCTTGTTTATGCCTGCCCTGTCAGCTATCTCCTGCATCCTGGCTCCGGTATAGCCTTTCTCCTCGAATACTTCAGCAGCAGCCCTGAAAATCCTCTGCCTGGTCTGGTTATCCGATGTCGCTGGTCTGGTCATGAAATTTAACTATATAGTTTAACCAAATGAATTAACCAATCGGTCAAAATTATGAAGTAAAATTCTTATTTGCAACATTTTTTTAAATAATTTAACTTTGAATGAGCGGGTCATAATGCCCGGATTAAAAATACGATCATGAAAACATTCTTTAAAAAACTGTTCCGCTGGTTTCTCGGGATCCTCCTTCTGCTGGTTGCCCTGTCTGTAATCTTCGTTGCCGTTACAGCATCTGCCAAAAAGAAGATGACCCCGGTTGAAACAGGCCGGCTGACTGATGATGTTTATGCAGTTAAGGACAGGTATGTAAACATGTACCTGGTAAGGGACGGCAATGACTACATAGCTATTGATGCCGGTATAAAGCCCGGAAACATCAGGGGTGAACTCAGGAAGCTTGATATAGATCCTGACAGGGTGAAGGCTGTGTTTCTGACTCACAGTGACGGTGATCATGCAGGAGGATTGTCTCTCTTTAAAAATGCTGCTGTCTACATGCACAAAAACGAAGAGCAGATGATCAATGGCGAGACTGGCAGAATGCTGTGGATAGGAAACAGGATAGATACCAAACAGTACAGCCTGCTCGATGAAAAAACTGTAAGGATCGGAGATTGCAGGATAAAGCCCTTTCCCACACCTGGTCACACGGCCGGGCTGACCTGCTACCTGGTGAATGATATTTACCTGTTCACCGGTGATGCTGTCAGCCTCAGTGACGGAGTCATCGGACTTTTCCCGAAATACATCAACAAGAATCCCCGGAAAGCCCGGAGATCTGTTCAGAATATCACGCATCTTGAAGGTGTCATGTACCTCTTCACTGCGCACCACGGTTTCACTGCCGATTATTCGGCAGCGGTCCGCGGCTACAGAAAATAGCCGCCTGTAGCCTGCAGAACAAATCGTTTTCCATGTTGTTATCTCCCTAAAAGGCAACATCATGAAAATAAAGAACACTGAAAAGATAATATCCCCGCCACCTGTCCACTTCGTCGGTGACGGCTTCAGGGTGCACAACTTCATTCCGGGCGTCTACCCGCTCACAATGGCCAGGATGGACCCATTCTTGCTGCTCGATTACAACTCAAAGTATTATTTCTCCCCCACGGATAAACCCAGGGGTGTCGGAGTTCATCCCCACCGCGGTTTTGAGACTGTCAGCATAGCCTACAAAGGCCGTATAGCTCATCATGACAGCTTCGGGAACAGCGGCGTGATAGGAGAGGGCGATGTGCAGTGGATGACAGCCTCATCGGGCCTTCTGCACAAGGAGTACCATGAGAAGGAGTTCGCACGTGCAGGCGGAGATTTTCACATGGTGCAGCTCTGGGTCAACCTGCCGGCAAAAGATAAGATGACTCCTCCCAAATACCAGCCAATCACCAATGACCAGATGGGCAGGTACATACTGCATGGCGACGATGGAATAATTGAGGTGATTGCAGGGTCTTACCGTGATGTAAAGGGACCTGCCTCAACGTTCACTCCCATGGCACTCATGAATGCCAGGCTCAATGCAGGGGGAAAGGCAGAATTTGAATTTCCTTCTGCATACAATACCGCCGCGCTGGTAGTGGAGGGAAGTGTGCTGGTCAACGGCACTGAGAAAGTCCCTTCGGACCATTTTGCTCTTTTCAGTAATGACGGCGAACAGTTTACAATCGAAGCGCAAGAGGATTCCATCGTCCTTATTCTCAGTGGCGAACCCATCAGGGAGCCCATCGCCGCTCACGGCCCGTTCGTGATGAACACCCGTACCGAAATTTACCAGGCGTTTGAGGATGTGGAGAGCGGCAAGTTCGGCCATCTTGAGGACTGAAAAGTCACGATTCTCCATTATTGATGTACATTTACGGCAGATTTTTAACAGATGATTAAAAACCTGCTCATAATAGGGACCGGAGGATTTCTCGGCAGCATAGCCCGGTATCTGGTTTCGCAGCTGAACCTGACGGTCAGTTTTCATTCAATTCCCGTCGGTACGCTCACCGTAAACGTAGCCGGCAGTTTCCTGATCGGCTTTCTGACCGGCATAGCCGAAAAGAGCATGATCCTTACTCCGGAGTGGAGGC
>DAIDJT010000223.1 GCA_027451265.1 Bacteroidales bacterium
GAAAAGCTGGTGTTTAGAGTACTCTCGCTTCGAAACCAGGGGATGATAGAGGAAAACATTTGCATATGCCCGGTGATTAACATAACCTTTCTTCTCGAGCACCTTCAGCACAGTCGAAATGGTGTTTCGTGCAGGCTTCGGATCATCAAACCTGTCCCTGATATCCTTTACCACTCCCTCTTCCAGATCCCATAAAATCTGCATTATCTGCTCTTCTGCCTTCGTCAGTTGCATAATCACCATTTTTATAAATACCACAACTGTGCCCGATCCCGGACACTTCTTTTTTCAATCCTTCATTACAAATATACGACTATATTTATAGACGCACAAATTTATGCGTGTTTTTTCGTCTATTTTTATAGTCATTAGAATTATTTGACTTTATCAGGTTCTGCAATGCCCGAATCCCCCGACAGCATTACAGCTATCGGGACATGGCTGCGCGGTATTTATAATTCAGAATGTCTCCAGCAGTTTAATTAGCTTCTCACGCTCGGTGCCGCCAGGAGCAGTCCTGAGAAGGTCATTGAGCCAGTTGCCGTACATGGGATTGGGCAGCACAATATATCTGGTGCCAAAAAGATGCCTTTCAGTGTTTACAGCATCGAAACCGAAATCCGGGCCTCGCTTTTCATATGCCCCGCTGAGGTCAGCGAGGTTATCGCCAACAAGCAGGATTATCTCATAATCCTTTTCTATCAGCTCCCGCCTCTCCACCTTTGAAGAGACGGTCTCCTTCAGCAGCATGTGTGTGCTGTCAGCATTGGCAAATCCCCACTCTGTCATGTTTTTAATAGTCGGTCCCATCTCCTTCACGGTTCTGTTTGAGACATAGAACACCTCAACTCCCAGTGAATCGGCGTACCTGGTGAATTCAACAGCGCCCGGGAGAGGTCTCGCGCGGGCCAGATCCACCCATCGTACCCAGTCGTCATCGTTGAATCCTTTCTTCTCTATGATCTGCCATCCCTGGAACGGGCTGTTGTCAAGCAGGGTCTCGTCAATGTCAAGAACTACAGCAGCAGGTTTTATTGGTCCGGTCCGGGGACGGGAGGCCAGAGCGGCTCCTTCCGTTTCTCCGGCTGACAGCGCAGAAACGGTCTGAGATTCTGCCCGGAGGGGCTCCGGGGCAGACCATTTTTGCCTTTGCATTTCAAGGTTTTCCTTCAGCGCGATCTCTGCATTCCGGAAGCACTGGTAGAAAAGAGCCCGCATTTCGGCGGACTTCTGGTACCAGAGGGTGGCAAGTATGAGCTGGTCCTGGTCCTCTGCGGCTGCCATTGAGGACGAATCCCCCGCCGTCACGGTTTTTGCCTCGCTGACAGGCTGGTCGGGACGGCCTTCCGGTGACAATGCGGTTTGACTTCCGGCAGCCCGGGCAGAACGCTCCTCCGCGGGCAGGGTTGAATGCTTCACGGTGGCACAGGAGGCCAGCATTATAATCACTGTAACAATAATGAGCTTTTTCATCCGTTTTTATTCTGTTGAAAATAAACTAATTGTCGTAACCGGTCCGATTTTGTTTGTTACTGCCTAATTAACAAATAATTGGCCGATGCGACTATAATGTTTGAAAGATATTTAACTTTATCGGAACTATACCAAAAAGCAACCTGCAATGTCAACCTTAAAGCTGATGCTGGGGATGATCCCCTCAACCTCCAAAATTGAACAGGAAGAGAAGGCTCTGATTGCCGAGTATGAAAAGATGATCGCCTTTGCCGGCTCCGAAGCTCTTGCAAAATACAACCGGCTTAACGAGAGCGTCAATTCTGCCGGCTTCAGGCAGAAGCAAAAAGAGATAGAATCACTTGCCTATAAGGGCTCGGAGGAGCATGCCAGGGAAACCGAATTCCTGAATCTCAGAAAAGCAAAAGACATCGTATCATATTTCAGAACAGAAGGAAGCGCACTCCTTAAAAATTTCAGTTCGCTGGACGGATCTTCCAGGATCAAGGAAATAGAAGATCTCCAGCTCTTTGTACAGTCGCCCGGATTCAAACAGAAGGAACGGATGAAACCCGTAACCTTCAAGGATACGGAAGAATATGGCAAATGGCTGGAATTCAAAAAACTGAAAGGTGACAAGGAGGTAAAAAAGAATCTCAACCCGGAAAAGGTAAAGAGGTTCTCCGAGCTTCAGGCGCTGGTGACATCCTCGGCCTTCCTTCTAAAGAAGAATATGAAGCCTGTCACTTTCAAAGACACCCCAGAATACCAGAAACTGCAGGAGCTTAAGACCAAAAAAGGTGCATCAGATGTAGTCAGCTACTACAAGTTCCGTGATTCGAAGGATTATCACAACTGGGTCCAGGTAAAGGATTCAGCAAGGCTCAAAAGATATTACGAACTTCAGGAATACCTGAAGACGAAGGAATTCAATGAAAGGAAGGAGTATCTTCTTGACAGGCGCCGGTTTGAAAAGACTGAGATGTTCAGGGAACTGAAGGAGTATGAAGCCCTGAAGAATTCCCCTGACATCAAATGGTACTTCAGTGTAAAGGATTCGAACAGGTTCGATATACTTAAAAACAGGGAGCTTACCTTCAGCGACGAGTTCGACGGAACGGCGCCCGACAGCAGCAAATGGCTCAACAAGTATTACTGGGGAGACAAGCTGCTTCACGACAGCTACAGTATTGCCACTGACCTGCAATGTTACACCCCCTCGGAAAACTTCGAGGTACGTCACAGCGTGCTTCGCATTTTAACCAAGCCGCAGAAGGTGAACGGCAAGGTGTGGGATCCGTCGAAGGGCTTTTATACAAAAGACTTCAACTTCACTTCAGGCCTTATCAACACCGGGGCGTCGTTCAGGCAGAAGTACGGTATTTTCACTGCAAAGATCAAGCTCTCCGATCCGAATGTCCGCAACGCCTTCTGGCTGATAGGTGACCGCATTACACCTCATGCCAATGTATGCCGGTCGGGACACGGAAAAGTCTGGTTTGACCTGTTTACCTCACCGGGCAGTCATTATAAAAAGAGCCTCGGCTCAAAGTACCTCTCTGATTTTTATATCTACTCCCTCGAGTGGACACCAGACGCAATGGTATGGAAGATCAACGGCATTGAGGTGATGCGCCAGACCACCGGCGTGCCCCAGGAACCTATGTACATAAACCTCGCCGGCGGTGTTGACAAACCCATAGGCGGCATCTCATCGATGGAGGTTGACTGGGTAAGGGTATATCAGCCCAAATAGCTGCATAACAGTCAGATTCTGACAGTTTTTCATTATGATTTTGTGCATTTATCCGCGTAGCGCCGGGTTCAGGACCCGGCGCTACCTGCATATTATTCAATATCCTGATCAATTGCAGCACGACAGGCCTGGGATCAGTAGTTATTGTTTTTTTTCGTGTACCTGTAACATTTGGGGCATTCAGGGCGTCTTTATGGTGTCAGTGCATTGACCTGAATGACCGTAAAAGAGTATAATAACGCCGTCAGGGAGTTCGGTGACCACGTCTACCGGTTCATCCTCCGCAGCATAAAGGACAGCCACAGGGCTGATGATATAGTACAGGACACGTACGAGAAGCTGTGGCGCTGCGTCACGGAAATAGAGTACGGCGCCGTGAAACCATGGCTCTTTTCAACGGCATACAACAGGATGATTGATGTAATCAGAAAAGACTCCAGGATTGTGGATGTTGAGTATTACGATGACAGCTCACTCTATGCGGAAGAGAACGGGAGTGACCTGAACGAGGTTCTGCACCGGGCTCTGGCAACTCTTCCTGCCGTACAGCGCTCATTAATACTGCTGCGTGACTATGAAGGATACAACTACAGGGAGATTGGTGAAATAACCGGATTATCGGAAGCACAGGTAAAGACATATATTTTCCGGGGGCGCGTTGCTCTCAGGAACTATTTGGTAAAGACATCGGTATGGCAATAACGGAAGACATGGATTCCCCGCGGCTGCGTCCGTCTGATGACAGGATGCCCTCTGGCAGCAGGCTTTTCCGCAGAGCCGGGGAATTGACCGATGAACAGTTTGACATGCTGGCAGCAGCCTGGTCAGAGGATGCTCTCACCGGAGATGCCCTGTCAGAGTTTGAATCAGTAATCTCAGTTAATGCCGGCAGATTTGACCGTGCAGGGAGCTTCCGGCAGATGCGCCTTACCCCTCTCAATGAAAGGTGGTCAGGCATGAATTCATGCATCAAACCCTCGCCGGCTCTCAGGGTACTGAGAGGCACCGTAATACCTGCACTGCTAGCAGTGGCAGCAATGATTGTGCTCATCATCAATGGTCCGGCAGGGACAAAACT
>DAIDJT010000224.1 GCA_027451265.1 Bacteroidales bacterium
CAGCAGAAGAGGTTGTATTGTAAGTGTAGAGCAGTGGCGCATTATATGTGACATCTGTCAGAGGGGCGGCATTGGCGGCGCCTGCGTCGAAGTCACGCACAATTGTTTTGTCAGTCATGTCGGTAATTGTAACATGCCTGGTGACGTTCCGGACGATTGTGTCATTGTTCCGGTAGGTTATGGGAGTTACCGGGCTCATAGCCGAGAGGTATGCCTGCCTGAAATGCCTCCATGGCATTGCCTCGTACTCTTTTACAAGTGATCTCTGTGGCAGAGTGAGGGCAACATCATGAATAACGGTGTCATGCACTGAACGTCCCCTGTCAAGCAGGACGTGGTCAATGTTCCAGTGGTCAGCATTTCCTGCCTGCGAGGGTTCGGAGACTACCCCGGCAAGGGAAGCATAGCCTGTGAACATGAACCGGAATCCTTTCATCAGGTACCTGGTATCAGTTATCGGGATGATCACGCTGATGAAACCGTCGGTGCTTACTCCTCCAGCCTGCCAGATGCTGTACCATTTTTCCTCGGCAGGAGCCCAGAAGCTCAGGGTGAGGCTGTCACCTGCCTCGGGTCGGTCAGCAACTCCTCCTGCTTCAAACAGGAAGCTGAGGAAGAGGCTGTCTGACGGGATGTACTCAAGGTCTATTGATCTTGATGTAAGGTGGTCAGCCGCGAAGACTGCCTGTGAGGCCCCGTCATAGAGAGAACCGGTTTCATCTAAGCAGTCAAAGGTGGCTATGCCGGCTGAAGGCTGTTTTACGGAGTATGTGTTATTGATAAAGACCTGCAGATCAGACCACCTGGCTGTGGAAGGGAAAATGCCGCCACCCGAGAAGTCATCGCTGAATGGCAACGGCACGGGTTCCTCGGCTGCGGCGCCTTTAAGCATGGTGGCGGTTTTAACTGCATCACCCAGTTGCCTGTTGCGGGTCAGGCCGGTTATAACCTCCTGTGCTGAAGCATCAAGGGTCAGCACGGCAGCAAGGAGGAGGTATATTACCCGGCTGTTTTTCATTTCTGTCGTGATAAGTCCGTGTCAGGCGGCCCGAAGTCACCTCCTGACAGTATTGTATCAGTCCTGAGTGAGTCAGATGGCATCCTGAGACTGTCGGTGGTAAGCCATATATACACTGCTGACCCGAGCTGAACAGTAGCCTCGCTGCGGTATTCGGGATTCTGTTTGAAGACGAAGGCCCTGAGTGAGTCGTCGCTTGTCATGACAGTGGCATCGAAGACATAAGCCCCGAGGTTGAGTGATGCACCAAGGATCTCGTTCCTGGCTTCATCGAGGGTAAGGCCGGTCAGACTGGGGAGTGAAGTGCGCTGACTGCTCAGGCCACGGCCGAGTACCAGGTCAACCACCATTCCTTTCTGCACGGAGTCACCGGGAGAAGCTTCACGGCCGTGAATTGTCTGTTTGAGGACAAAGTCGACTGTCAGGTCAGGAACATAGTTAAGTTGTCCCACTTTGAGTCCGGCAGTTTCAATGATTGAGAGTGCCTGGCGGCGTGGCAGGCCGACGAGATCAGGCACTGCAACCATTTCAGGGTTGAATGCGTTGATGGTGGCTTTGATGGTGCGTCCTTTCTTGACCCTGTGACCGGGAACAGGAATCTGTTCGGCTATGCAGCCGCGCGGCACAATGGTTGTATAAACCGAGTCAATTATCTGCAGCTTCATCCTGCTTTTGCCGGCAACATGTTCAGCTTCACTGATTGACAGGCCCCTTATTTCCGGTGTGGGTCTCGACTGACCATGGCGTGTATATAAAGTAAGCCAGATGATGAGGAAGAGTATGATGGCAACGCCGATGACCATTGCCAGGCCAAGCTGTTTCCAAAAGACCCGGCTCCTGAAGAATTCCTTGACGCTCATCGTGTGATGATGTATTAGGTTAATAACGGTGCCTCAAAGATAAAAATTATATCGCGGGAATAAGGGTTTTCTACCACTCCTTCACCGTACGGTAATTGGTGTCACGTTCCACCGGTCTGAAACCTGCTGACCTTATCATGGCAACCAGTTCGGTAGTTGACAGTGAAGGTCTGTTCTCACCGGACCCTGCCATTGAATATATCCTGGTGGTATCATCGATGGTGCCGTCGAGGTCGTCGGCTCCGAAAGCGAGGCTCATCATGGCGCTGTTCCGGCCTATTGCCGGCCAGTATGCCTTTATATGGCTGAAGTTATCGAGGAAGATGCGTGAAAGGGCGTAGTTGCGCATGTCTTCGGTCACCTGCACCTCGCCAAGCTCTGACATATTGTTGTTCTCGCGTCTGAACTTAAGCGGTATGAAGGCATTGAAGCCTCCGGTACGGTCCTGCAACTCCCTGAGGCGGAGCATGTGATCTATGCGCTGTTCGGGGCTTTCAGCGTGACCGTAGAGCATTGTCGCGTTCGAGCTGAGGCCAAGGTTATGGGCGGCCTCATGGATGGCCAGGTAGGTTTCGGCGTCAGCCTTCTCAGGGCATATACGGCGCCGGAGAACAGGGTCAAAGATTTCAGCGCCGCCACCGGGAATGGATTCAAGGCCATGTTCCTTGAGCAGGCTGATCCCTTCGGAACAGGTCATACCTGCTTTCCTGATCATGTAGTCAAGTTCCACTGCGGAAAAGGCTTTGATGCTGATGTCAGGCCTGAGCTTCCGGATTGATGATAAAATACCGGCATAATAATGAATATCGCGCGAGGGGTGCACGCCACCTGTGATATGAACCTCGGTGACGGGTATGCCATCGAAGCGCCTGACAATATCCAGCATTTCGGATTCAGACAGTTCCCAGCTTTCAGGATCACCTTCCGGTTTATGGTACGAACAGAACCGGCAGTTGAAGGTGCATATGTTGGTAGGCTCGATGTGAAAATTCCGGTTAAAGAAGACTGCGTCTCCGCTTTTCCTTCTCTTGACCGTTGTGGCCAGGAGAGCCATAAGCGACAGGTCTGCTTTCCTGTAGAGGGTCAGAGCCTCAGCAGGGGAGAGCCTCCTGCCCTCTGTTATGGCACCGGCTATCTCTGACAGTTCGCCGGTGACATTCTTAAGAATCAGCTCTTTCATTTCTTCAAATCAAAACAAAATTAACAGGGAAGTGATACTTCTGAAATAAAAAACCGCCTTAATTGTTCATTAAGACGGCAATTATTTAATTTATGTCAGAGTGTCAGTCCTTGTGACCAACCTCGTCTGAGACGGTGAGTTTCTTCCTTCCCTTGGCCCTGCGAGCCGCAAGAACGCGCTTGCCGTTGGGAGTTGACATTCTCTTCCGGAAGCCGTGGGTGTTCGTCCTTCTCCTTCTCGATGGCTGAAATGTCCTTTTCATCTGATATTATATTTTCGTTGTTTACTTTCCGGTTTTTGAGAATGCAAAGGTAGTCATTTTTCGGAAAAAAGAATGAGAGGGGTTATTTTTTTTACATTTTCACAAAGGGAAGGGTGTGGTGTTCAGGTTCAGAAAGGCAGGTAGACCACCTTTTTTGTTTCGAACCATGGTTCTTCAAACCAGTTGCTGATGTCAGTCACTTCAGCAGATCTCCTGAACGGGCTGAGTTCGGTGTCAAGGTCACCTCCCTTGAGCAGTATCCAACCGTTCTTCCTTTCGTTGAATGATTTCCGCGAGGCCAGGTGCCCTGTCATCCTGATTAGTTGCTCCGTTTCGGTCACCGCCCTGCCAATGATGAAATCATACTTTCCGGAAAGGTTTTCGGCCCTGGCCGTCACTGCAGTGACATTGGTCAGTCCGGCTTCGGCGGCGACAGCCATTGCCACCCTGATCTTTTTTGCAATTGAATCAACCAGCGTGAACTTCACTTCAGGAAAGAATATTGCAAGGGGTATACCCGGCAGTCCTCCGCCGGTACCGATATCTATAACGGACGTTCCGGGAAGGAACCTTGTGAACCGTGCAATTGCAAGTGAGTGAAGGAGGTGATTGACCTCAAAATTATCGATATCCTTCCGGGAAACGACGTTGATCTTTTCGTTCCACTCCCTGTATATCCCGGGCAGGATGGCGAACTGGCGGCGCTGTAAAGGGGAAAGGGACAGGAAATATTTTTCGGCTATTGAGGTCAAATGCCGCTTGATTTGCTTTGGACCATGTTCAATATCAGGACTTTTGCCCTGAAGAGCCTGGCTTTGACGGTGCCAATGGGCAGGCTAAGTTCACTGGCAATCTCCTCGTAGGAGTAATCCTCGAAGTATCGGAGCTCAATCAACCGTCGGTATCGTGGTTTGAGGGTCTTGACAATCCTGTTGAGTGAGGCTGC
>DAIDJT010000225.1 GCA_027451265.1 Bacteroidales bacterium
TCAGGTCAGAGAGTTCCATTACTGCCATCAGGTTATCTTCGACGCTCAGTTTACGGAAGACGGAGGCCTCCTGCGCCAGGTATCCGATCCCCAGTCGTGCACGGCGGTACATGGGGAAATCTGTTATCTCGGCGTTGTCAAGCCATATTTTTCCCCCGTTCGGGCGTATCAGCCCCACTATCATGTAGAAGGTAGTAGTCTTGCCTGCGCCGTTAGGGCCGAGAAGACCAACTATCTCTCCCTGCTCAACCTCAACGGAGACTTCGTTGACCACTGTCCTCGTCTTGTACCGTTTAACAAGATCTGTCGTATATAGCTTCATAGTCTCATTATAAGTTGCCGGAGGGTTCAGACTGGTTTCCCGCATCCTGGCCCGTATCCCCGGGTCCGGTTTGATCCTGCGTTCCGGGTTGGTCCTTCGCCCCGGACTGATCCCTGGCTCCGGACTGATCCTGCGGCCCGGGCTGGTCTTTCGTTCCGGCCTGATCCTGCGTTACGGGCTGTTCTTTGGCCCCTGGCTGATCCTTCGCCCCGGCGTGATCACCCGCTGCGGATTTTGCTGCCCTTGAATCCGCTTCAGCCCTTTCCTTCGCAGCCTCAACAGCAGCTTCCGCAGCGTCAGCCTTTTCCCGGTCCTTTACAACCCTTGACGCAATAAAGATACTAACTTCATAAAGGAGAAGCAGTGGTATGGAGACGAGAATGAGACTGAATACATCGGGAGGGGTGATCACTGCCGCCACAATAAGCACAATCACTATGGCATGACGGCGGTATTTCCTCATGAATGCAGGCGTCAGCACACCTATGCGTGCAAGGAAGAAGACCACTATAGGCAGCTCGAAGGTGATCCCTGCGGAAAGCGCAACCGATGTGACTGAACCGATGTAGGAGGTGATGTTGATCTGGTTTGTGACCACATCACTGACCCGGTACGTACCGAGAAAGTTTATTGAAAGAGGGGTTATTATGAAATATCCGAACAAAATACCTAAAACAAAGAGAAGTGAAGCCATCGTCACTGCCCCGCGGGCATATTTCCGCTCTTTTTCGTAAAGGGCAGGGCGGAAAAACGACCAGAACTCCCAGAAAACATAGGGAAAGGCAAGGATCAGTCCGGCCACCAGCGAGATGTTGATATGGGTGGTGAACTGACCTGACATCTTGATGCTTATCAGCTCAATAGGGTCCTGGTTGATGCACAGGACCGGGGCGTTGACCAGATCGGCCAGCCGGCACAGAAGCCTGTTTGTAATGAAATCCGGGTTGTTCGGGGCAAGTATTATATGGTCAAAAATTACATTTTTGAACACGAAAGCTATTATCGCCCCAGCCACCACTGCCACCAGTGCCCTGATGATATGCCATCTCAGCTCCTCAAGGTGCTGGAGGAATGTCATCTCTCCATCGGTATTTTTTTTATTAGCAGTGTTCTTGCCGGCCATCCGTGGCGTCATCGTTAAAGCGTGTAAAGATAGATAAAACTTAGGTTTCAAAACAATACCCCCTGCTGTACCGGACTTCCTTTCAACTGCCGTGCCTCTGACACCTGTTCCACGGCCACTCTGCAACCTGCTTTGGGGTCGAAGTCATCTTCCCGGCATCCGGATTACTTATCTCGCCAGTGAAATGATATTTATCCTGCAGATGATAAAAAGTTTTGATATATATTTTTATTTAAGTTAAATTTGAGTTAAGGGTTTAATGTTGGATAAACTTTACGTAACTTGTTATTATAAATATAATCCGTTTAACTGAAGGGGGGAGAGGAACTATCATATGTACACTGATGTTTCCATACACGACTATCTAAAGAGATATTTCGGATTTGACACTTTCAAGGGGAACCAGGAACAAATTATAAGAAGCGTTCTTGAAGGGAATGATACTTTTGTGCTGATGCCTACCGGCGGCGGAAAATCGCTTTGTTACCAGCTCCCTGCGGTGATGATGGATGGCACAGCAGTGGTCATCTCGCCGCTGATCGCACTGATGAAGAACCAGGTTGATGCCATGCGCAACTTCAACACCACTGACGATGTGGCACATTTCCTCAACTCCTCACTCACCAAAACAGCAATCGCGAAGGTGAAACAGGATGTCACCCAGGGCAATACCAAACTGCTTTACGTGGCGCCGGAGTCGCTGACCAAGGAAGAGAACATTGAATTTCTCAGGAGTGTGAAGGTCTCATTCTACGCGGTTGACGAGGCACACTGCATCTCGGAGTGGGGCCACGATTTCAGACCCGAGTACCGCCGCATCAGACCTATTATTGATACTATTGCCCGCGCACCCATTATTGCCCTGACCGCCACTGCCACCCCCAAGGTGCAGCATGACATCCTCAAGAACCTGGGCATCACAGACGCCATGGTATTCAAGTCGTCATTCAACAGGCCCAATCTTTACTATGAGGTAAAAGCCAAGCAGGATGCCGCCCGCGAGATCATAAAATACATAAAAAACAATCCGGGCAAATCAGGTATCATCTACTGCCTCAGCCGCAAGAAGGTGGAGGAGCTGGCCGAGACTTTGAAAGTCAATGACATAAAGGCTCTCGCATATCATGCCGGCATGGACTCGCCTACCCGGACCTCCAACCAGGACAAGTTCCTGATGGAAGAGGTGGATGTGATTGTTGCCACAATTGCCTTCGGGATGGGGATAGACAAACCCGATGTACGTTATGTCATTCACTATGACATGCCCAAGAGCCTCGAGGGATACTATCAGGAGACCGGACGCGCCGGCCGCGACGGGGGAGAGGGGAGGTGCATTGCTTACTACAGCTATGATGACATAGTCAAACTTGAGAAATTTATGCAGGGGAAACCGATTGCTGAGCAGGAGATCGGCAAGCAACTGCTGCTCGAGACGGTTTCCTATGCAGAGTCGTCAACTTGCAGACGCAGGATTCTGCTCCATTATTTTGGTGAGGAGTATAAGCAGGAAAACTGCGAGGCATGCGACAACTGCCTGCATCCCAAAACACAGTTCGAGGGGCAGGATTATGTGGTGAGCATGCTTGAGACGGTGCTTGCGGTGAAGGAGAAGCACAAGGCTGACCATATAGCTAAGATCCTGGCGGGAACGATGAATTCCGCAATAAAATCATACAAGCATCACAAACTGGAGACATTCGGCATAGATGAAGAGAAGGACGAGCGTTTCTGGAACATGGTGATTCGGCAGGCTCTTATTAACAAGCTGCTTAACAAGGATATAGAGAACTATGGATTGCTCGGGCTTACCCCGAAGGGGCATGAATTCCTTGAGAACCCGCGAAGTTTCATGCTCAATGAGGATCATGACTATACCGAGACCGAGGATGAGGAAGCATCCTTTGGGGCACGCACAGCCGCTGCCGACGAGGAGTTGCTCAGCATTCTGAAGGATCTCAGGAAGAAGATATCCAAGCAGGCAGGCCAGCCTCCTTACAACATCTTCCAGGACCCGTCGCTGGAGGAGATGGCCATACAGTACCCCATTACCCTTGAGGAACTGCAGAACATCACCGGTATTGGTGCCGGCAAGGCGCAGCGATACGGGAAAGAGGTTGTTGAGGTGATCAAGAACTATGTGGCTGACAAGGAGATCCTCAGGCCTCAGGATATGGTTGTGAAGTCGGTGGTCAACAAGTCGGGTCTAAAGGTTTACATAATCCAGAGCATTGACCGCAAGATGCCGTTCGAGGATATTGCCGACGCCAAGGGTATTGAATACGATGAGTTGCTGTCAGAGATTGAGGCCATTGTGGGTAGCGGAACGAAGCTGAGTATTGATTACTATGTAGATACAGTAATTGACGAGGACCGCCAGGAAGACATTTATTCTTATTTCATGGAGGAAGCTGAGAGTGGTTCACTGGAGGAGGCTATCAGTGAGCTGGCCGGTGAGTTTGAGGAGGAAGAGATCCGCCTGGTGCGCATCAAGGTTTTGGCGGAGGGAAACTAAATCCTAACCGTTCCCTGAACTGTCTTGCTGACTGGAACCGGCTCATTGCCGCCACAACCATAAAGTAGAACGGATAGATTATTTCAGCTGCGATGAACGGCAGCGTTTTCAGGTGGTTGCCCCGTTTGCGCATTTCTCCGGCAATCAGCAGGTAATCAGGCATCGTTTTTATGGCATACAGCGTTGCTGCCACAGGCAGTAATTTAACTGATATTATTGCTGCCACTGCGGCGGCGGCGGCGGCGGCGTTGCACGCCGCCGTGGCTGCGGCGAGGGTGAGGGTGGGGGCACCCCGGAG
>DAIDJT010000226.1 GCA_027451265.1 Bacteroidales bacterium
GTCAGGCCATGATTCCTTCTTCGGCCGTTGCCCTCCTGATTGCTATCAAAGTTATGACAAACAGGGCTTAAAACAAAAAAAAGAGGTGCTCACCGTACAGATGAACACCCCTTTCGCTGTTCCTGATCCCGACTTGAATTACGGTATTATCTCCACCTTGATGTCATCAAGGAAGATACGGTTCTTCCTGGTTGGGAGCCCTGTCGCAGTGGTCAGGTCATAGTCTCCGCCAAGGAATTTAATCTGCGTTTCTGATGTGGCTCCTGTGATAGTGAATGTGCGGGTTGCTTCCGGTGCACTCCACATGCTGATGCAATAATCTGTCACAGCAGCTGCATCAGCAGGATAGACTGGCCAGTTGTCTATGATGAACTGCTCCTGGCTTACGGTTCCCGGACCGATTACGCTGACCTTAAGTATGTTTTCATCCATTGTACCGGCTGCGGTCATGTACGGTATTGCCTTAAAGGTAACCTTAAGAGTCTGTGTTCCTGTGAGCTTTGACAGTGCCGGTGAGATCAGGTCACCACCATAGCTGGTCTTGCCTACCTTGACGAATCCCTGGCGTGCATAGAGCAATGGTGTATTGCCGCTGCCCGTCACTGTGTTAACAGTGCTTGTCCATCCTTTGTCCTTCTGCTCCTGTGTCCAGTTGTCTATACGTGTTTCACCTGTAGTCGTATAGAAAACAGCATTTCCGTATGCCAGCCAGCTGAAGTTCTCCTCGAGAACAACGGTGCCGGGTGACTGGGTCAGCACTACCGATGCGACAACCGATGGATACTGCGTGGCAGTAAGTGTCAGTGTAGTGCTGCGCGGATCAATGCTGACATTTTCTTCCGCAGTGAAGGTAATCTTTTGTGTGGTGACAGAAGTTTGCTCCAGCCAGGTGTCGTCGCTGAGAGTGGCAGTCCATTCCACGTTTGAGACGACATCCACCGGGAACACACCACCTCCTGCCGGTATGGTCACCGATGCCGGGAGGGTGATGTACGGGATGTTGCCTGCCTGGTCTACACGGAACAGAACGGGCTGCTCCTCACCATCGACTATAAAGCCAAGGTTCTCTGTGCGGACATCAAAGGTAGGGTTCTCAAGAACAATAATCTTGAAGATCCCGTCTGCCTCTCCCTTTTCGGGAAAAACCTTCAGCCAGTCGGCTCCACCCTTGCTGACAATCTCCCACGGTCGGTTAGAGCGGACCACATAACTCGTGGTCTTTGCTGCTTTGGTGAGTGTCAGCCCTGTCGGGCTTCCCTCAATGGTAAAGTACGGATCTTCCAGAACCGGTTCTTCCTTGCAGGAAGAGAGGAGGAAGAGCGAGAGGATGAACAGCGGAAGGATTATCAACGCTGTTCTTCCAAAGTTTGTTATGGTTTTGTTTTTCATCTCTTTACTTTTTTGCTGGTTATTTACCTCCGGCAATTGCCTGTTTGCTCCACCAGACCGGTGTCTTCATGTCATTCTCACCGCCCATTTCCTCAAGAGCCTCCTCAGCGTTGGCTCCGTTTGTAAGCATGGTTATGTTGGGAAAGCCCAGGCGGGTGGGAAGGACCTTGTCATTGTAGATTGTTCCTTCACCGATTGTTAATACCGGGTATCCGGTACGGCGATATTCGTGGTATGCCTCCATACCAATCCAGAACAGGGCAAGAAATTTCTGGTTGCCAAGAAATTCCTCCTTGTTGGTTGCAAGGTCCCATGAACCGAGTGGTGATGCCAGGTAAGTATCAACATCTGCCGTAGTAATTGTCACGGCAGGATCAGAGTATGCTCCCTGTGCCGACCATTTCTGCATTGATGCCCTGACGCCTGCCTCGTAGTAGTTCTTCGCGGCAGCCTGGCCACCGGTGATCCATCCCTTGAGGGCAGCTTCAGCAAGGATGAACTGTATCTCGGCGTAATCCATATACGTGGCCGGAGCATCCCTCCTGCAGAAGACCTTGTAGTTCAGCCATGATGTGCCGCGGTCAACTTCGCTTCTCTCAAAATCAGTGCAACCCGAAACTGTCCCTTTCCAGATGTTCGTCGGATTGACCTGGGCATTCGGGTTCTTCTTTCCGATGATTGGCAGACGGGGATCAACATAGATCTGGTTTCCGTTTATGTCAGTCTGAACAGTCATCTTTATGAGCTGCTGGGTAAGTTTTCTTCCGCTTGATGTAAACTCACTTTCGGTGGTAGTACCGAAGTTGCTGATATACGGGTCGTTGCCGGAGAACTTAACAGTGGCATTGTCTGCGTTGGATGTGAAAACGGGGTACTTTGCGGGATTGCTGAGCAGTGTATTCATCCTTGTGCTGACGTTCATTTCGGTACGTCCGCTGACCCTGCAGAGAAGCCTTAAATAGAGGGAGTTGTTGAATTTCCTCCATGCCTCCATGTTGCCGCTGTACATACCGTCCATTGTGGGATTGAGAAATACGGGGTTTGTTGCATATATGTCATTAGCTTCTTCAAGATCGGCAAACATGAACTCGTATATCTCCTTCTGGGTATTAAATCTCGGAGTCAGTGTTCCACCCGGCTTCCTGGCTGTGAATGCCTCCTCGTAGGGAACGCTGCCGAACATGTCGGTCATGTTTGAGAAGAAGAGCACCTTGAATGTGAGTGCAATAGCCTCGAGCGACCTGTCTTCGTGTTCTATCGCAAGCTCGTACATATGATCTATGTTCCTGCCATAGGTTGCATAGTGGTTCCAGAAGCCGTACCAGTCTCTTGAGTCTTCAAGGAAGTACTGGTGCTCCCTGCGTGTCACACCGCCGGTGAAGGCGGTGAACTGTATCAGTTCGTTGTTGTAGTAATGTGTGCGGTTCAGCCACTGGTTTGCCGAGTTGTACAGTATGGGCTCGAACATGCCTGAGGGCTGTATCATCCCCACAAGGGTCCTGTTCGGATTGGTATTTATCTCCTCGAAATTTTCGGTGCAGGAGTAGAGTGATCCGAGAACAAGCCCGCAGATGATTAATATTTTCAGTTTTTTCATTTGTTGCCTGTTTAGTAGTTAGAATGAGAGTCTCAGGTTTAGTCCCATTGTACGGGTCATCGGGTAGGCGCCGGCTTCGATGCCGTTGTAGACGTTGGTGCCGGTCATCATACCTCCCTCGGGGTCAAACTGGGGCCATTTGTCAAGGCTGAAGAGGTTGGTCGCAAACAGTGCGACGCTTGCGCCCTGAAGCACCCTTGTCTTCTGGCAGAGAGAAGCAGGAAGCTCATACTCAAGACGTACCTCCTTGAATTTCAGGAAGGAGGTCTCAAACGTATGGGCTTCACCATTGTAGCGGTCAAGAGTAATTGCCTGGTAGTATGTGTAGATGCTGCTGGTGACCGTGTTATTGGGCTTGCATACAGCAGTGCCGTCCTCGTTCGTTGAGATCACGTTGACACCTTCTGCGACAATACCGTCATAGCGTCCTTCAAGGGAATTTTTGAGTTTACCCTGGTATGAAAGGATACCGTTTGTAACCGAGAACCTGTGGCCACCCATCTGGTATGAGAAGAGCGCGCTGAGCGACAGGTTCTTGTACCTGAGTGACGTGCCGAAACCTCCCCTGAAATCGGGGTTAACCTTACCGAGGAAGTGGTCAGCGGTTGCCTCTACTGACGGCAGGCCGGTGGTGGCATCAAGGATCACCTGCCCGGAGCAGTCAACCTGGTTACCTTCGTTATCTGTATAATATGAACCTTCCGGTGCCCTCTTGAGAGCAAACCCGTACAGCTGGTGCATCTCCTGCCCGACATATGAATAGACATGAAGCCTTCCACCGATGGTTGTTCCCATGTCGGTCTCAATTGGCTGTGACGGATCTATCCTCTCATGCAGGCTGACAATGGTGTTCTTGTTCTTCGCCCAGTTGAAGTTCACGTCCCATGTGAAGTTGCTGGTCTTGACCGGTGTGGCATAGAGGGATATCTCAATCCCCTTGTTGTTGATCTCACCGGCGTTTATATTCATTCCGCCTGCGCCTGATATCGGGTCAACATCAAGAGCTATAATCTGGTTTGTGGTTGATGAGCTGTAAAGTGCAAGGTCGAGACCCATGCGGTTCCTGAAGAACTTGGTGTCAAGACCCAGCTCCCAGCTCTCAATATTCTCAGGTTTGATCATCGGGTCAGGAATGACTGACGGCAGGGTGTAACCGCCGCTGATTGAAGAGGCAGAGTAATACTGGTCAAGAGAGTACGGACCGGTATCGTTTCCTACGTTTGC
>DAIDJT010000227.1 GCA_027451265.1 Bacteroidales bacterium
GAAATGGCACTTGCCGGGCAGCAGGAAATGGCACTTGCCGGGCAGCAGGAAAAGGCTACTGCAGAGCAGCAGGAAAAGGCACTTGCCGGGCAGCAGGAAAAGCACCTGGAGTGTAGCAGGAAAGGAGCCGTCAGTCAGGGCATCCCGGAGTCTCCGGTGCCCGGGTTAAATGTTATTTCACGGCCTCGCAAACGGAGGCGTACCTCCAGGCCTTCATGAAGAGGCGCAGGATAAACAGTAACTGGGTTGCGGCAAAGAAAAGGAACACTGCCAGGCTCCTGTCAGGGGTTGCGTTACCGGCAAACCAGAAGATTGCAAGCACTGCCGCAGTATTTATGACCAGCACGGCCAGAACTGTTCCATAGGAAAGCCAGAACCTCTCCTTCATGGCCCTGAATCCTGCCCCCAGGGCCCTCAAAACCTTCCGTGATCCGGTGGCTGCTATCCACCTTCGTGATGCGTCGGCAACAAACAGCCATACTGGCATACCAAGAGCCCATAATACATAGAACAGGTAAAGGACTTTTCCCGTTGGGAGCTGTGAACCGGAAACCATCATTGCAACAATTCCAGGTATGCCCACAATGATGAATGTGTAGGCTCCTGTTATCAGCATCATCAGCAAAGCGATCTTGAGGAAAGGAATGAAATTGCCTGCTGATGCCCTGAGGAAATCAGACACCTTCAGCCCGCCCCAGGCAAGAGAGTAACGTCTGAAGAAGCCGCCTGCAAAAAATGTCATTATAAAGAAACCGGCAGTACCAGCCAGCAGGGTACCGGCGGAGGCAGCTGCCATCAGTGCCCCGAAAGGTTTGCCGAAGTCGCCGGCAAGGCCAATGTCAAATCCGTTATTGAGCCGCTCAACCACCAGGCTGTTCCCGAACATGGCATTCAGGAAAGAGCGGAGCGGAAACCCAACCGCCATGACAAGCACCAGGATGGTGATCCAGACAAACAGTATCAGCTTATATGAAGATGCTGCGGCTGCGGCCCCGTTCTTCAGTGTCTTGAATATACTCATCTCCGGAAATTTAAAGGGTAAATATTGAAATAATCATCTGCATCAGGAGCATGTATTTGTTCAGCATGCGCCTGGCAACCGTATGTGCCGGGTCAAGTGTGAAGGAGTTGTTGATGCGGTTTACATCCATGTCAATCTTGTCATACGGATCAAGCTTTGCCCAAACCACCCTCCGGGCTCCGGTATACTCAAAGTCTCTGTAAGTTGCCTTTCCATCCCAGGTTTCAAGCACTTCCTCGCCATTGTCAAACCTGACAAGCACCTCAACCGGTAACCTGACATCACCAAGCCTCTCGATGCTTACCCTTGATAAATAAAGGGTGTCACTTTTGCGGTCACCACGGGCGTAACTCACCGAGTCGCCATCAACCACTCCCGAATAGCTCCTTATCTTGTTGCTGGTGATCCCGGATACCCTGTAGTCACATTCGCCGCTGCCGTAAAGCACCTCGTCAAAGAACCAGTTCATGTTTTCACCGAAACGGTCACCGTGTTCACTCCTGACCACATCATTTACCGCTGCAATAAAGTCTCGCCCCGAAGGGTGGTGGAATGCCCAGCGATGGTAATATTCCCTGAAAACATTGTCCATCGTCTCTGTGCCGATTATTCCTTCAAGGGTATGGAGCCATGTTGCAGTCTTGTTGTATGACATCATGGAATAGGTTCCGTGAGGATACATCCATGAAGGAAGGTCATTGGTAGCTATTGTCCGGCTGGGTGAGGTGATGTAGCTCATTCTCCCCTGGTCAGTGTCTGACATCTTAAGAAACGGGAGTTTCAGGAGACCGTAACCGGCACCGTAATAATGGTCTACTATACGCTGCTCCCAGTATGAATTTACCCCTTCATCAAGCCATGGTTCCTCAAACTCATTGCTTGCCAGGATTCCCATGAAGTATGCGTGACCAAACTCATGTATTGTCACCATTTCTGGCATCCTCAGGAATGATGGTACTGCCCCGCCACCCATCGTGGTGAACAGCGTGGTGTACTCCATCCCTCCTGCCCCCGAACCGGAGAGAGGAGGATCAACGAAGGTAAGATGAGGCCATGGATAGGGACCTACCCTCTCACCGAGATACTCCAGGGCATAAACAACTGCGTCGAGATGGTTTTCAGCTTTTGACAGGCCGGTTTCGCTCGTAAGGAAAGTAATGTCGACGTTGTTCCACTTCCTTGTCCTTACCTTGTATCCTGGCCATGCAGTCCAGGCAAAATCAACAATATCCTCAGCCCGCCAGATAACCTTTTTATGGTCTTCGCCAAGATCAATCTCCTCGATGAGCCTGCCACCGGACCCTGTAACAAACTCAGAGGGCATTATTACTGAAACATTGTAAACCGAATGGTTCGAATAGAACTCTGAGTTGGGATGGAACTGGTGGCAGTTCCATCCGTCTGCTTCACGCTGGCGCATGCCCGCAGTCTCATAAACACCAAACTTCGGAAACCACTGCGCAACAAAATGAAAGTCGTCTTCATAACCTGTCCTTTGTATCGGAGAGGGAAGCTTCGAGGCGAAGTCAATCGTCAGGACAAGGGTGTCACCCGGTGCCACCGGTTCAGGCAGGCTGATCCTCAGCACAGTTTTGTCATTCCTATTTCCGTCATCAGGTGAAACATATGAGCAGGAATCCGAGAGGTCATTGCCCCTTCCGTCTTTCATCGAAAGGATTTTAACCCAACCCCATCCGTCATCACCTGCTGCCGACCACCTCCCGCGGGAAGCGAAGGTGCTCTGGTTGCTGCTGAAGGCATTGAGATACATGTGCATCATTGCCTCCCCTACCGGCATGGATGAGTTATTAACCCACCAGGCTGTCATGAGGCCGGTGACCGTGTGCGCCTCCGGGTCAAAGGTCACATCGATATCATATCCGGTAAGCCTGTCACTCAGAGGCTTGTCAACAATAATCTGTCCAACGGCCGTGAACGGTAGCAGACACAGGAAAACCACCAAAATCCTTCTCATTACTGTCCGTTTATTTAATAAATCCTTAAAATTAAATTATAATTTCCTGGCTTTGCTAACTTTGCACATATTTCTTATTTTGTGCAATGGCAAGAAGAAGTACCCGGGATATAATAATTGATGTGGCTGCAGGCCTTTTTGCCTCCCTGGGCCTGCGCAGGACCACCATGGAGACGATAGCATCTGCAGCCGGACGGGGACGGCGGACTGTATACATGTATTTCAGGAACAAGGCTGAGATATATGAGGCTGTGGTTGAAAAGGAGATCATGCGGATAACTGCGCCACTTGGGAATCTTGCCATGTCCGAAGCCCCTTTGGGAGCCATTCTTCAGAGTTACGGCGGAGAAAGGGTGCAGCGGTTGGGCGACCTGATAAGGCGCAATCCGCTGCTGATGAAGGACTTTGCCCAGGGACACAGCCGCGTTGAAAAGCTGAGGGACAAGCTGCAGAGGGCGGAGATGCAGATACTGACGCCCCTTTTCAAGAAGCATTTACCTGATACTGAGGCGTCGGGGAAAATCTCACCTGAAGACTGTGCTGCGCTCTTTATGGGTATGCTCAGGGGTGTCGACAGGCTCCTGACAAAAACAAACGGCCTCAGTGAGGCCATCCGTCTTTCATCGCTTTCCTCCTGGCTGATGATCAGGGGAATCTCGGGTATCTGATCATGACCCTCTTTCGCGGTAACGCGCGATTATAGCAGCCGGAATTATACGGCATTGTGACTGGCAGGTCCCGGTGCGCCAACGGGTTTCCGCAGGTCAGTGTTATCTCAGCTCAGTGATCGGTATTTCTTCATTATATCGCCCGAGTTCATCATGAAATCGATGTACTGGGCTCGGGTATAAGGAAGCTTGCTTTCCGACTTTTTCATTGAAAGCTTACCGCGAAAGCTGTCAAGGCTTTTGTAACCATGGCCGTCAATCCATTTCCCAATCTCCTCGTTCATTGAAGCAACGACCTCCGTGCCATTGCGGTAGAGTGTGCTTACAACCTGCACAGCATCAGCTCCGGCGAGGATCATCTTTATGACATCATTGGCTGAATAGACCCCGGTTGAGGAGCAGACAGATGCCTTCACCCGGCCGTGAAGCATGCCGGTGAACCTGAGCGGGAGCCTGTTGTCCTCGCTGCTGCTGAGATTATATGGCATTGTGTGCTTTTCGGCGTAAACG
>DAIDJT010000228.1 GCA_027451265.1 Bacteroidales bacterium
CGCCCTGATGGGCGGTATGCAGGTATCGCTTGAGAGGGCGGCACCGCTGGAGAAGGAGTGGGGGTCACGCCCGCTGGATGTTGAAACCGCTGTGTCAACCGCCGTCAGGCCCGCCGGAGAACCCCGCCAGGCTACAGCCACCCGCCAGACGACAAACACTACCCAACCGGCAGCAACCACCCGCCAGAACTCAAACGCAACTCAGCCCCCGGCACAGGTTCAGCCTGTCCCTATCGGTACCCTCTCACTCAGGGCGGAGGTGATGCGCATTAACAAACCGGTCAAGCCGGAGGTTATTCAGAAGATTGAATTGCTGGCTGGCAACCGCGGTCTTGACATGATCAAAAACAGCAGCGGTGAAACAGTGTTTCTAGTCGGTAATTTTATTACATTTGAAAGCGCTGACGATTATGTCTCGCTGCTTGTGCGCAACGGTTACAGCTCCGCAAGGGTTGCAGCCTACGTCGGCATGCAGGAGATACCCGTTGAAGCGGCGAGGGAATTATTAAACAAGATGCCGGATGACTAAAAGGGCACCGAAACCGGAAAACAACAGGAGGAGAGAGGAGAATCTGAGATCCCTCATGCTCATCAATGATGAGGTCAACAGCTTTGATCATGTGATCAGGTCACTTGTTGACGTCTGCGGCCATGATGAAATCCAGGCCGAACAGTGCGCAGTGCTGACCCACATCAAGGGCGGATGCGTGATCAAAATAGCTGATGCCCTCACCGTTGAAAAGATGAGAATGAAGCTGAAGGAGCTTAGCCTTGATGCTGTAGTGATATAATAAACTGAATATGTCTCTTGGACTGATAATATTTCTGATAGTCGTGGGGCTTCTGCTCTTCATCATCGAGTTCATGCTCATCCCCGGTGTGACTGTCGCAGGTGTCGGCGGAGCAATCTGTATCCTGACAGGCATTGTATTCGCCTTTGTCTCTTTCGGGACGGCAACCGGGCTGGTGGTACTCGGCATAACCGCATTGGTGATGGTCATTCTGACCGTGTTGATGCTGAGAGCCAATACCTGGAACAAATTTATGCTCAAAGCAACCATTGACGGCAAGGTTGATACTGTCGGGGCTGAAGAAGGAAAGGTGAAGCCGGGCGACACCGGCATAACGGTAACCAGGCTGGCTCCGGGTGGCAAGGTGCTTGTAAACGGTGAGTATTTCGAGGCAAAATCGGTTGACATACTGATTGACCCCAGGCAGGAGATAGAAGTCATCCGGATTGATGACAACAAACTGATAGTAAAACCAATAAAAAAACAGATATGAGCGCATTAGGCATTTATGTAATAATTATCGTCGGGGCAATAATACTGCTCTGGATTCTTCTTTACTTTATTCCCATTGGCCTATGGTTCCAGGCTCTGGTATCAGGTGTGCGGATCAGCCTGCTTCAGTTGATTTTCATGCGCTGGAGAAAGGTTCCCCCCTCAATCATCGTCGGTGCCATGATCGAAGCTGACAAGGCTGGCATAAAGCTTAACCGAGATGAACTGGAGGCCCATTATCTTGCCGGCGGACATGTAGCCCAGGTGGTGCATGCACTTGTCTCGGCCAATAAGGCGAACATAGACCTGTCGTTTAAAATGGCAACTGCAATTGACCTGGCAGGCCGTGATGTTTTCCAGGCTGTCCAGATGTCGGTAAACCCGAAGGTGATTGACACTCCTCCTGTTACCGCAGTTGCGCGGGATGGTATCCAGCTTATCGCGAAGGCGAGGGTGACGGTAAGGGCAAATATAAAGCAGCTTGTCGGAGGTGCCGGCGAAGAGACCGTTCTTGCCCGCGTGGGTGAAGGGATCGTCTCCTCGATCGGTTCGGCGCACAGCCATAAAGAGGTGCTTGAGAATCCTGACAGGATAAGCAAGACGGTTCTTGAGAAGGGACTTGATGCCGGAACGGCTTTCGAGATACTCTCAATTGATATCGCTGACATTGACATAGGCAAGAACATCGGGGCAGTGCTGCAGATGGACCAGGCGAATGCCGACAAGAACATCGCACAGGCCAAGGCCGAGGAGCGCCGTGCAATGGCTGTTGCACTTGAGCAGGAGATGAAGGCAAAGGCACAGGAAGCACGTGCCAAGGTCATCGAGGCTGAGGTTGAGATCCCGCTTGCCATGGCTCATGCATTCAAGAGCGGCAACCTGGGTATAATGGATTACTACAGGATGAAGAACATCGAGGCCGACACCAGCATGCGTGACTCGATAGCCAAGCCGCCCACCTCGGGAGGGGAGAAGAAGAAGTAGTCTGCAGTACCAGTCTGCAGTCTGCAAGCTGCAGTCAATGCAGGCAATAGCCATCAGGCAGTAGACAATAGTGAAAAAGGGATTCCATGATGGAGTCCCTTTTCATATTCAAATGTATCCTATGTAACATGCAGGCCTGCAGTCTGTATGTTATTGCCAGCACTACTGCCTATTGCCTCTTGCCTTTTGCCTCTACTTCAAATAGGACTGTATCATAGCTTCCAGTGCCCCCTGGCATACCTCGCAGAATGAATCTGCCTGGTTGCTCTTCATGCGGCAGTCAAATGAGGGCCGGTAAATTCCTTTTGCGGAGTATCCTCCTCCCTCAAAGAGGCCGGTGACGCCGGTGTACCTCTTGTCATTGGGTGTGGGCACAGGTACTGACTTGGCTATCATGTTCTTCCACTTAGCGTCAAAATTCACCCTTGTTGTGATGTTGGGTTCCCAGGGTTCCACATCGAGGGGGTAAAACTCCTCATAAGCAACCTCGGAGGAGTAATACTCATCTCCCAGTCCGGCAAAACCGTGTCCGAATTCATGTGTCAGCACCTGAGGTGTGAACTTGTGATCTGCGGTGACGGCGCTGTAATAGTTGTATACGCCCCCGCCGCCATACCTGGTGCTGTTGATGAGCACAATGATCTGGTCATGGGGCGCTGCTGCAGCATAGTCATTGACCCTTCGTATGTCCTGGGTTGTCAGATAACGGTCGACGTCAAAAGTATAATAACTGGAGCTCAGGGCTGTATTGACATAGATGCCTTCTCCAGGCACGTCGGTGCCCGACTCCTGTGAGGGGGCCTCAACGGCCCAGATGTTAATGCGGTCTTTGTATTTGTCAAACGGCGCTTCGGCAAAGATTATCTCGGCCATCCGTTTGACATCATTCCGGAATTTTTCCATTTCGCCGCGTGTGTATCCTTCTGCAATAAATGCTATGTCAAGAGAGGTGTGTGGATCACCGGTGCCCATAATCCGTGTGGCAAGGGCAGCATCAGGCTTCTCTCTTGTTATGAAATAACCGGAGGGGTCAATGGCAGTCTCATAAAGTTTCGAAAACTTGCCGTCACGTCCCCTGATGCTCAGAACGAAACTGACCTTATTTTTCGGGAAGGGGAAGGTAGCCACTTCGTGGAACACGCGCTCCATCGTCTTCGCTTCGGCGGTGGTCTGCCACTCCTGGTAGAGGGTGCAGAAACCTTTCGAATATAACAGGGTCCCGGTAACGGCGTCAAATATCTCGTACCTGAAGTTGCCGTACCCGAACGGATCGGAGAGGTTTGTCAGTGAGCCGCCCCAGAAGGGTTCCTCCCTGAATGAGACAGGATAGACTTTAGTGGTTGTGCTGTTTCCGGCCATCATAAAATCAAACCTCATGGTGCGGTCAGTGAAAAACTCATCGAACGGAACCTGGGCCTGAAGCGAAAAGGTCAGAAACAGAAGCAGAAACAGGGAAATTGACTTCATGATTTGACAGTTTTATAAGGTAAAGGTACTAAACAGGCAGCCACAAAAAAAGATAATTTGTAAATTCACCGGTGGAAAAAAATGAATAATGTTCAGATCATTCGATCCTGTAATGGCAGTCAGGGAGTTCCTTGCGAGCCTTGGCATGCCTGCTTCGGCTGTCTCATGGATGAGCTCAGTTATCCTTGTAGCAGCGGTGGGCCTCATCGCGTGGCTGTCGTATAACTTTACCCGGGTGATCCTGGTCAGGATCTTTACCCGCATAGTAAGGCGTTCGCGGTCAGCGTATGACGACAAGTTCCTTGAGACGAGGATGTTCAGGCGGCTTTCTATGATAGTCCCTGGCGTCATCGTATATTACCTTGCAACCTGGTTGTTGCGTGAGAACCCCGGATGGCTCACCTTCATTCATAAAACGGCCGCACTCTATATAGT
>DAIDJT010000229.1 GCA_027451265.1 Bacteroidales bacterium
ACTGCGAGACGCTCATACTATAATATGGAGAATACTGAGATTCCGCCGTTGAAGGAGAATATAGAACTCGCAGACAGGCTTGTCAAGATTCTGGCCAGTCCGCCCGGATGCCAGGTATCTGTCGACGGCAGGCCGGCCGGAGAGACCTCGGCTGAGGTGGTTGTTCCCAAAGGATCATGCATTACGCTTAAAGTGGTGAAGGATGGATACGCTCCGTTTGAAAAATCATACTGCAACAAGCCCGAGGTGGCTCTTCCACCGGTATCCGAGGAAATTATTCTTAAGGACAGGATTGTGCAGATAAACACCACCCCTGAGGATGCTTCAATCAGGGTTGACGGCAGGGCAGTGGGCAAGGGGAACTATTCCCTGCTTGTAAAACGTGACCAGTGTGCCGAGATAGAAGTGATGAAAGACGGCTTTGATACGAACAAAAAGTCATACTGCAACAAGGCAAACATGAGTGAGCCACCTGTCACTGATCATATCAGGCTGGCAGAAGATGAAGCCTGGCTTTCATCAATAAGAAGCGACCAGGCCAACGTCAATTTTTCAATTCCGGTAAATTCCAGCCTTGGAAATGACGCAGCATGGAAGATTATCGGGCAGATCGTCATGGAAAAGTTTGATGTCATTGAAATCAGTGATCCTGTCACAGGTTACCTGAGGACGGCCTGGAATGTTAAGCTTTTCGGAAACGGGAAGACCATCCGGACACGGTGCATAGTCAAGCTTGGGAATTCAAATCCCTTACGCTATGTGATCAAAATTGTGAGCGAGGAGAGCATTGTCCCGGGCACCAGTGTAAAGGAAGACGAAAACTTCAAGGAATGGGATCGTATTCTGAATACTTATAAAGACATAATAGGAGAAATTCAGGCCAGGATCAGCTGAGGAAACCGGTAAAACATATCCGGGTCAGACGATACGGCTTTCAGATAACAGGCCTGCTGATTCCTGACAGAAGGAAATACAAGGACAAAATCCGTTGCAGATTCATCAGGAAAAATACGGTCCGCCACCTGGCGAACCGTATTTTTTAAATCAGGATAATATGATCAGGTTAGTATCTACTGGCATTTGAGGTTTGTCCTCTGTGCCTTTGCAGCCTCGGCAAAGGGTCCGTACAATGCGTTCTTGAATGACTCGCATGCAGCAGCTGTTTCACCCTTGCCAGCCTGGGCTACGGCAAGCTGATAGTAGAACATTGCCTTGGCTTCTGCATCACCTGTCTCAAGATCAAGTCCTTTCTGGGCATATGCAGCTCCCTCGGTAAAACTGTTCTTCTTGTTATAGACATCAGCGAAGAAATAGAACATGGTCTTATCGTCACCGTATTTGGCTGCCCTGTTAAGGAGAGCCAGTGCCTCGTCGAGCTTATTTGCACTGTTTGCCTTTGATCCGGCAGCACGGAAATACTCAAGTGCCGACTCTTTTGCCTGGGTAGCCTTATCGGCATCCTTAGCGGGGTCAAGTTTTGCAAGAAACTGATCGATAGTCTGTTCAAACTGGTCAGCATCATCACGGTTTTTATAGATGAGAGCCTTGTTATAGATTGAGGCGATGTGATCAGGATTTAGCGTCAGAACGCTGTCAAACGTAAGCATAGCCTTGTCATAGTCTTCTGCAGTGAAGAATTCCGTTGCCATCTTGTAATAACCGTTGACAAGTATCTTTCTTGAATTATCCCCATGGGTTTTGCTTCCGTATTTCTCAGCCATCGCACCTGCTGTTTTGGCTGCTGCAATAATTTCTGCTGCAGGTTTCTTTTCATTGTAAGCTGTTGCTGCAAGCTTGTAGTATAATTGGGGTAATACCTGTAATGCCTTCTGTTTGAGGTCGTTGGCAGTTTCGCCTACCTTATCGGAAAGCTCAATCACCTTTTCAAACGAAGTGATTGCAGCCTTCGGGTCGGTCTGCATTGCCTTTGCTCCCTCATTATATGCCGCTATCACCTCATTGCGGTCCTGGGCATTAAGACCAACGGCAAAAAATGCAGCAATAGCCGCTGAACAAGCTATGTTGCGAAAAAATCTCATTTTCATTTTCTGTTTATTTAAAGGGTTATCAAAAATCAAGCCTGTAATTGGTCTGTAAATATAAAAATTATGATTTATTTATCTGAACCGGTATAATATTCATTATAAAAAAAGATGCTGAAGACGATTCTTGAGGGTGGAGGAGGAAAGAACCTAAGGCTGAACTATCAGGTATGGGGGAGTGATTCAGACGAAACAATTTCGCATGGGGGAGTGTTTTTTTCTGAACCATCTCCCGGTGGGGAGTTGATTCAGTCTGCACATTCAATTGAAATAAAAGATAATTTAGGATCGGTTTGAAAAGGAGAAAACAGTAATGAAAATGATTGCCGGTGTCGATTTGAAATACAGGCTCAGGGTTGCATGGGCGGCACACACGGGAGCTCCCGCGACGACAGCTTTCAATGCAGAGGAGCATCTGGGGCGTTTCCTCGCGCGCGATACCTTTACAATCACAGACGATCATCCTGATGTCATCCTCTTTATGAGTGGCGGTTCTGAAAGAAGGGCTCTGGCCCTCGCTGACCCGCAGAGACCTGTCCTGCTCTTAAGCATCCGCGGCAACAATGCTTATGCTGCAGCTACGGAGGCTATGGCCTGGATGATAAACAACGGCATGACAGCGATGCTTTCTGATATCTCCGAAGCCGCTGAATCAGGCCTGCTTGAGGGGTGGCAGAGGGTTGCAGGCGCATGGGAAAGCCTTAAAGGCATAAGGACAGGACTGATAGGGACTGTCTCGGAGTGGCTGGTGGCTTCGGATGTCTCTGCTGCAACGCTGAAGGATAGATTGGGAGTTACTCTTGTAGGGATACCATGGAATGATCTTCCTGATTATACAATGTCAGAGCCTGACGTTAATTTGCTGTCTCGCTTCGGCGGAACTGACCCTGAACAGTTAGGGGAAGCTGCAAAGGTACTGACGTTGCTGCGAAAAGTCATTTCTGAGAATGACCTTCATGCTGCAGGGGTCGAATGCTTTAGCCTGGTACAGCAGCGGAAGGTGACGGCGTGTCTTGCCCTGGCGCAGCTGAACACTGAGGGAACGGTGGCAGCCTGCGAGGGCGACCTTGCTTCATTGGCCGGAATGCTGGCGGGGAAAGCTCTGACAGGAAAGGTTCCCTGGATGGCCAACACAACCTGTCTGACCGAAAAAACAGTGATTCTCTCACACTGTACCGCTCCGTTCGATCTTGTCAGGGAGGTGAACCTGCCTTCGCATTTCGAGACCGGTTATTCGCTGGCTGTGGACGGGGACATCCCGCTTCAGGAAGTCACCCTGTTCCGTTTTTCGGAAAAACTTGACCGGGTGTTCCTCGAAGAGGGTACCATTATCAGCAGGCCCAGGCTCAGGGATGCCTGCCGGACACAGGCAGAAATTGAAATACCATCCCGCGGCCTCGCACTGCTTCGTAACAGGCCGCTGGGAAACCATCTCCTTATGATTCCCGGAAGGCATAGCCGTCTCCTTGAACTGGCATTCAGGTACAAGGGTTTTGAGGTTCTTACCTGATCATGACAGAGTGCCAGGCCGGGAATCGGCCTGTATGAAGAGCCTTTTTCGTTATCACTTCCAAAACAAGCAAAGAATGAAAGTTACATGTGTTCATATCCGCGTCAAGCCTGAGAACGTAAATGATTTTCTTGATGCTATGTCGGAAAATCACAGGGGCACCATCAAGGAACCAGGCAATGTGCGTTTCGACGTATTGCAGCAGTCAGACGACCCCTGCCGGTTTATGATCTACGAGGTCTTTGTATCAGAAGAAGCTGTGAAAGCCCACAAAGAAACAGCTCACTATCTCAAATGGAGAGATACCGTCAAGGATTTCATGGCAGAAGACCGTTATGGCGTTTCATACAGGTTGATAATGCCGGCAGTGTAGGAATCCTTTCCACTATTTTGCTTTTTATTACCTTGGTCCTGGAATTAAATCATCCGGAAACAATGCCTGATCCTTTTGTTTTCGCACGGCTGCCCAAAATAATTTTCGGAGCCGGTAAGCACAGAAGCCTGCCTGGTATAGCTTCGGAGTACGGCAGCGAAGTCGTGGTTATTACCGGAGCACGGTCATTTATCTCATCACCGTTTGGCGGGATTTTGTTTGAACAGCTCAGGGACAGG
>DAIDJT010000230.1 GCA_027451265.1 Bacteroidales bacterium
GGGCCGTCAGATCACTCAGCCTTTTACGGAAAGAACATCCCGGTGTTGTCGTTCACAACAGGGGCACATCTTGATTATCATACTCCGCTGGATACCCCTGACAAGCTCAATTACGACGGAATGGTCAGGATAGGTGATCTGCTTTACAGGGTTGTCACCGCTGCTGCCGGTGAGCCTGCGAGGCTGGCCTTTACCGAGGCCGGGCCGAAGGAGCCGGCAAGTCCCATGGGGCGCAGAAGAGGCGTCACCTTTGGTATCATGCCTGATTTTGCCGGCAATGTGAAAAACGGCCTCAGGGCTGACTTTGTCACCCCCGGCAAACCGGCGGCACTCGGAGGAATGGTGAAGGGTGATGTCATCGTGGCAATAGATGACAAGCCTGTCGGCAACATTGAAGATTACATGTTCAGGCTCAGCCAGCTCAAGCCCGGCCAGAGGGTAACCGTGGAGGTCATCCGGAACGGGAACAGGGAGCTGTTGTTGATTCAGTTATAACATATTAACGACGATAATCATGAAGAACTTTCTTTTCTGGACCATAGCCATAATTATTACTGTCGCAGCCGCGATGTACCAGAGGATGACGGGGCCCACCTACCCCTACAGGACCACCGCCTCCGTTGACGGGACGGAATACTCCTTCGCGCTTAAGCGCAGCCAGACCAACACCCACCCGTGCATGATAAAACTTGAGGTGCCGCGGGAGGTATCAGGAACCCTGTATTTCCGCCGTTTCAGAACGGATGAGGCATGGACCGCCGTGGAGATGAAGCATGACGGGGAGCGCCTCGCGGGTGAGCTCCCGTCACAGCCTGCTGCGGGCAAGCTTGAATATTACATTTCATTGAAGGGCGCATCAGGTGCTGAAACAACGTTGCTCAGGGAGAAGCCTGTGGTCATCAGGTTTAAAGGAAACGTCCCGGCGGCTATCATGATTCCCCATATACTTATTATGTTTTTTGCCATGCTGCTTTCCAACCTGGCTGGGATTACGGCGGCGGCAGGGGTACCGTCGCAGAGGAAGCACGGCCGCCTGGCCCTGTGGCTGCTGCTTGCCGGGGGGATGATTCTCGGGCCACTGGTTCAGAAGTATGCATTCGGTGAACTCTGGACAGGCATTCCCTTTGGCTGGGATCTGACTGACAACAAAACACTTATTGGCGTCTTTGCATGGGTGGTGGCAGTAATCATGAACCGGAAAAAGGAACGTCCTGCATATACAATAGCCGCTGCGGTAATTCTGCTGCTGGTCTATTCAATTCCACACAGCATGTTCGGGTCTGAACTTGACTATGCAACAGGCGCTGTGACACAGGGATAAAAATATTTTCATCCTCTTACAGCTTTTTTCTACCTTGGATGCAGCATTCGGGCATCGCCCCCGTCATTGAATTGAAGAGTTCAAATACGTGGGTGCGGCGTCAAACATACACAAACCGGATCTTTCGATAAAGATGGAAAATGTTGAAGCAGCATTCAGGAACATCCACCAGGACCTGATTGACGGGTGTCGTGCAGGTGACCAGAAGGCGCAGTTCCAGGTTTACAAGCTTTATTACAAAGCGATGTATAACACCAGCCTGCGTATTGTGAGTGATGAAATGGAAGCTGAGGATGTAATGCAGGAAGCGTTCCTCTCAGCTTTCGAGAAGATAAACACCTACTCGGGGACAGTGAGCTTCGGCGCATGGCTGAAGCGGATAGTGGTCAACAGATCACTTGACATCCTCGGCAAGAGGAAAGCGATCTTTGAAGACATTGAAAGTCACGCAGGAATCCGCGACGACAGCGGTGATGATGCCGCCTACCATGAGGATATGGCACTGCGGGTGGAAGAGATAAAGGCTGCCATTGAACGGCTGCCGGAAGGATACCGCGTGATACTCTCCCTCTATCTCATTGAGGGTTATGACCATGATGAGATAGCGGAAATGCTCAACATCTCAAGCAGCACCTCGAGATCACAACTCTCGAGGGCAAAGCAGAAGCTGGTGAGTGAACTTAAAAACAAAAAAAACTACGAAGGATGAACAGGATAGAAGACATAATCAACAAAGGCAGGAGCGAGTTTGACGACAGGGAGCCGTCAGACGGACACTTCGAAAGATTCAGCTTCAGGCTGGCAACAAGGCTTCATGCCGGAAAGGCCAAAAGAAGCATCGTTCCGTACCTGCTGAAAGCTGCAGTGGTGACCCTGCTGGTAACTCTCTCTTCACTGTGGACATTTGACCACTTCGTCAGGCCCAACCTTAAGACGAAGATGACCCTCAGCGAAGTCTCACCGGAATACCGCGAAGTGGAAAAATACTATGTGCAGCAGGTAAACTTCGTGGAGAATGAGTTCTCCTCACTCAACCTGTCCACCCCAGAGCAGAAAGAGGTCCTGATGAAGGAAATGGCTTCAATGGACTCCGTTTATGTTGAGCTGCAGAAAGAACTCAGGGCCAATCCTGATGACCAGCGCATCATCGATGCCATGATCAGGCACTACCAGACCAAAATAGAAGTAATGACCTATATACTTGACCAGCTTAAAGAGATAAAAGCAGAAACCGTTAAACCAGAAAGCCATGAAGAAGTTGTCTACTAATCAGCGGGTCACTCTGTTTGCAGCACTGCTGTGCACAGTCGCCCTGTCCGCCTCGGCAGAAGAGGTCAAAAAGGAGTTCCACAGGGAATTGGTTCCCGGTAATAACTCCACACTGACGGTAATTAATAAATTCGGATCGGTGGTAACAGAGACCTGGGATAAAAACAATATTGTTGTGGATGTGACGGTAAAGGTTGAACATCCTTCCGCCGACAGGGCAAAGAAACTGCTTGACATGATCAAAGTGGAGTTCACCGAGGAAGGTGGTAACCTGAAAGCTGAAACCATCTTCGACGATGACTTCTCCTCAATCAACTGGAAGGGGTCAAACAACAATTTCAGCATAAACTACGTCATAAAAATGCCTGCCAGGGTTAACTTTGATGTCACCAACAAGTATGGCAACACTGTTATAGACGAGCTCTCAGGGCATGTCATGGCCAATATAAAATACGGTGACCTGACGGCAGACAAGCTCACGAGGGGCAATACCAAGCCGCTGAACACAATAATGGTTGCCTACGGCAAGGCTACTGTATATGAGCTCGGCTGGGCTGAGATCAATATCCGGTATGTGGGTATGTTCAGCGTCGATAAAGCCACTGCCCTCCTCGTTGACAGCAAATATTCAAAGGTTTCAGTCAAAGAGGTCAGTTCACTGGTGGCAGACAGCAAGTATGACGGGTATTCTGTTGGCGCCGCCAACAATATAGTTATCCTTGGAGGTTATACAGACCTGAGGTTCGATAAGGTCAACAGGAAGCTGGATGTGGAGACAAAATACGGCAACCTCACTGTGAATTATATTCCTGCAGGATTTGAGAAACTGAAAGTCGAGGCCGGATACTGTGCCGTCAAGCTGGGGATTGATCCTGCAGCATGCTACAGGCTGAATGCAAACAGCTCATATGGCAGCATCAAGCTTGATGACAGTCTCTTCTCGGCTGACAAGCGCATAGTTGGCAACACATCGACCGAGATGGCAGGTAAGGTAGGCAAATGCGGATCACCGTCATCAGAGGTTACCATCGATACATCATACGGGTCAGTCAGGCTGATAAACTGATATGAACCTGCATAAAAAAAATCGCGGCGCCATGGACAGGACGCCGCGATTTTTTTGTGTTCAGTTTTTGTTCCGGGCTGTTATTTCAGTATCTGTGTAGTGCCTCTGGCTGACCATCTGGTATTTTGCAGCTTCTGATTCCGGGGCTGGTGAACCGGTGCCAGGGTTTTTAAAGCTTATCGGGTTCGTCAGCGAAGATGAAAACACCCTTTTTGCCGTCTGAGTTTTTGTACCCGCGGTACATTCCATCGGTATTGAAAGGCATGCTGATGTTTCCCTTTCCGTCGACGGTGACCACCCCTCCGGTTCCGCCTGCCTTCACAAGCTTGTCCTTTACAACCTCGCGGGCCGCCTCGTCGAGTGTGAGGTTCCTGTATTGCATCAGTGCAGAGATATCGTGAGCAACAGTAAATCTTATAAAATACTCTCCGTGGCCGGTGGCAGAAACGGCGCAGGTGGCATTGTTTGCATATGTTCCGGCTCCTATAAT
>DAIDJT010000231.1 GCA_027451265.1 Bacteroidales bacterium
AAACCGCGTTCTCAACTACAAGGAACCCGATGAGGTGTGATATTATGAGCTTGTGCGTCACTATCAGCAGCATTCCGGTCAGAAGGGTGAACATGGCTATTGCCAGGTAAATCGAATTGATGAACGGGTTAACAAGTATCACTGCAAGAATGACGCTGATCAGCAGGCCGGCAATTGAAAAGAGCAGCAGGTAAAACCCCGGCACCGCCTGCCGGTGCACCTTTGTCACACCTGACTTCCGGATGATCCTGCTCAGGAGATATGGCAGAAGCAATGTCTTGAAAAGCAGCGTCTCAGCCACTATGAAGAGCAGGTTTGCCAGGTTAACCTCCTTAAGTTCAAATACTGCGATTCCGCACAGCAAAAGGCCCTGCAGCGCCACCAGCCTGATATAAGTACTAAGCCTCTCAGCTGATGCAAAGTAGATGAGGGTTACCGCAAAGAGAACTATAAGGTAGTTTACCATTTCCTTTCAGGCCAGTTTTTCAGTCAGTATAAGAATAACCATAAACGCAATGAGGGCAATTGATGAAAGGGTAAGAATGAACTTCGGATTCTTGTTCATCTTGTTCCTTGCCCTGAATGATTCCGTAAAGCCTATTACAACAGCAAAGAGAGCCTGCACGGCAAAGAAGAGCCCTGTCTGCAAAATCACATTCCATCCGGCAGGCACAACGAGATTATATATCAGCGATCCATAGATGGCAAATTTGAGGTAGGTGCCGATATGGATCAGTGCCTTGTCAAATCCGCTGTGGTCAAGAATCATCACCTCGTGGATCATCGTCAGCTCAAGGTGGGTCTTCGGGTCATCCACCGGCAGCCTGCTGTTTTCAATCATGGCAATCTGAACCAGGAGGTAGGCTCCAATGATACTGTAAATCAATACATAATCATTCCCGGTTATGAAGAAGTGGTTGAATATCACCGAAAATGATGTGTATCCCGTAAACATGGCAAATGTGGCAATCAGGATGAAGAATGCCGGTTCAACCAGCATGGAGAATAGAGCTTCGCGGCTTGCGCCCATCCCCTCAAAGCTGCTGCCGGTGTCAAGTGCAGCAATGATTGTGAAGAACTTCCCGAGAGCCAGCAAATATGCAAAGAGAATGAAGTCGCCCTCAAATGAAAGCACCGCCTTCTGTTCCGCAAAGGGCACCAGCAACATGGCACCTGTTACCGTTGCAAGGGTGACTGACGGGCCAATCCTGAAAATCAGGCCACTTGTATCACTGAAGACGCTCCCTTTCTTGAACAGGACGGCAATATCCCTCCATGGCTGAAATATGCCCGGCCCTTTCCGCCCTGAGGCGATGCTTTTTGTCCGGAGGATAACACCCGGGAAGAAGAATGCTGCAACAGCTATGAGTATGAATCCTGCCATCATCAGATGATTTTAAGCATCGCCAGCAACAATACAAGCAACATGAAGACAAAAGCATATAATATATAATGCCGGATCTGCCCTGTCTGCATCACGGCTATCCTTTTAAGCAATCCCGATACCCAGTCTGCCGGCCTGTCAACCAGGTTTCGTTTGAAGAGGTCATCACTGTGCGAAAGGAATTTCCTTCCGTGCGGAAAGATCTCATCCTCACCGATCTCGTCAATGTCCTTCCTGGTTTGAAGCACAGGCTTCGCTATGTGGTTATAGTTATAGGCGAACGAGGTGGCAGTATATTGCTGTTTCGGCGTTACGGCCGTGTAGCCGCAACCCCAGGTGGGTCCGGTATCCACCACACGGCGGCTCAGATGATACCTCCGGTAGAACAGTAGTGCGGCAAGGGTGACGACGAATATCCCTCCTGCCAGGCTGATCTGGGCAAGATTTGCAGTATAGGCTCCCGTGACCAACTGCTGTGAACCAATGTTCCATGTCCGGGCCACAAGGTCAAAAACCGGCTTCACAACAAATGGTGATCCAAGTCCGATAAACAGTATCAGGGCAGCAGTAAACAGTTGCGGAATGATCATTGACCTGCTCACCTCACGGGCATGATCAGCCTGTTCCGATCTCGGTTCTCCGAGAAACACGATACCGAATGCCTTTGTAAAACAGAAGATTGCAAGTCCCCCTATCAGTGACAATGCCGCAATCGACCCCACAATGAGTATGGAGTGAGAGAGACTGGCGCCGGAGAGACTGCCGAACATCCCCATATAAATGAGATATTCCGAGATAAACCCGTTGAAGGGCGGCAGTCCGCAAATAGCCAGTGACCCTGTCAGAAACAAAATGGCGGTCCATGGCATCCTTTTCATAAGGCCCCCCGTCAGCTCCATGTTGCGTGTATGGGCAGCATGGTACACTGACCCTGCATTAAAGAAAAGAAGCGACTTGAAAAGTGAATGGTTCAGTACGTGGAGAAGGCCTCCCGCATATCCAAGCAGGGCAAGAGCATTGTTGCCGTTTGCCTGGCCTATGACTCCCAGGCCGAGACCGATGCCGATAATGCCTATGTTTTCAATACTGTGATAGGCAAGCAGTCTCTTCAGGTCATGCTGCACAATGGCCATCATGACACCCATTACACCTGAGAACAGTGACACTGCAAGAATAATCACACCTGTAGCCACGAGGTCTGACTGCATTGAAGTCAGAACCCTTGCAATCCCGTAAATTCCCATCTTGATCATCACCCCTGACATCACCCCCGAGACATGTGACGGGGCAGCAGGATGGGCCTCAGGAAGCCATGTATGCAACGGAATAAAACCTGCCTTGATGCCAAAACCGGCAAAGAAGAGCAGGAAAAGGGGGAGGTTGCGGTGCCGGGAAAAATATTCGCCAAGTGCGTCAAAGCTCATCCGTCCGGTGTCCTGCTGAACAAGCAGGAAGGCAACCAGGATGAAGAACATCCCCACATGCATCTGTATCAGATAACTGATTCCTGTCTTCATTATGCTTCTCTCCTCGGCATCGAAGATCACGAGGAAGAATGAGGAGAGTGCCATAATCTCCCATACTATAAGGAAAGAGAGCCCGTCACGCACCATCACAACCATAAGCATTGAAAGCCAGAGCCACAGGTATGAGAAGTAATGGATTGAAAAGCGGAGAGCATTCATCCTGGCCCGGTAAGGCTCAAGGTATCCCCTGGCATAGAGGAGCCCTATCAGTACTGTAATATTGATGACAAGAACAAAAAAGGCTGAAAGGCGGTCAATCACCAGCACCATGCCGGTGCCGCTAGCTGCAGTGAACAGCGGGAACTCTTCCGTCAGGCCGGAGCCTGCAAGCAGACCGGCAGCCCATGAGGTTGTGAGTACAATCCCTGCCATCAGCAGCCCCAGGGTGAAGTAATACTTCAGCCATCCGGGCACTGCAAAAACAAGCAGTGACAGAGCCAAAATGACAAGAAAGGCTGTTGATCCAAACATTAATCCGCCAATTTGCCCGCAAATGTAAAAAATATATTATCCGGTTTTAAATAAAACCGTGTCAAGTCAGGCTGGAGGTTTCTAAACCTCCAGCTGGTTGCTGCTTCCCTGCAGTCCGATCACCTTTGTATTTCCACCTGCCGGGATATTGGGGTCAACAGGGACGTTTGTCTTCCATGACCCGCATGTAAAGTCAGGAACATCTATCGATGACGACCTGTTTGCCACCGACCACTCGCTGAGCGGGGTGATGACGCTCCACAGTGCGGCATCATAAACTTCCTGGTCCAGAGGCAGTCCGTTCCGCAAGCAGTCAATCAGCCTCCAGTCCATTATGAAGTCCATTCCGCCATGGCCACCGATCACTTTTGCCATCTCTCCCACCCTTTTTATGATTTCAGGTGTATACTGAGCCTCAAGTGCAGCCTGTTCCTCTTCTTTCAGCCATGAGTGGCCGAGGGCAATCTTTTCCGGTGAGGGCCATTTCTGAGCGCATCCTTTCGTGCCGCTTATCAGATGTATTCTTGAATAGGGCCTGGGGCTCGAGACATCGTGCTGAATCATGATGCTCCTTCCGAGAGTGGTTTTAACGAGGGTGGTGTTCATGTTTCCACGGTAGGTTTTCCCTGCAAAGGGGGCATAGAAGGGATCCTCCCTGGCCAGCTGGTCAATTTCCTTTGCCATGGCGAAATCGTTCGACGAGAGTGAGGTCAGGTAATCCATCCTG
>DAIDJT010000232.1 GCA_027451265.1 Bacteroidales bacterium
TCCAGCCACGCCTGAGGGAAATCAGGGCGCAACAGATAGGCCTGCAACATCAACCATTCCGACACAAACCCATTGAAGGGAGGCAAACCCGCCAATGACAAGGCCAGGAATAAAAGGAGGAGCGCTCATCACCGCAGACATAGCCGCTTCCTATAACCGTGATGTGATGGCTGTGCCGGGCAGACCGGGTGATGAGTGGTCAGCCGGCTGCAATGCACTGATCAGGTGCAATAAGGCTTCTCTTGCGGAGAAGAGCTCGCATATAGAATACCTCCTCGGCTGGAAGCCGGCATCGATGGTGGCACCCGTACAGCCAGTGCTTTTCACCGGGCTGACAGACAGCGAAAAGAGGATCTGCGAGGCACTGAAAAATGAGGGTGACCTGACTATTGATCAGCTTGCCCGCATCCTGGAGCTGCCGGTATACAAACTCTCAACCATCCTCCTGCAGATGGAACTGGCCGGGATGATCACCCTATGTCCCGGAAACGTTTACCGGTTGTGCAGCCGGTGATTCCGGCCTCCCGTCAGAATTGCCCTGGCGAGAGTCGCTGAATTATTGCCGGGGAGATAAACAAGCATCTACCTTGAACATATAAATCAAAAGGCAGGTCCGCAGACCTGCCTCGTGAAATCAGTAATATTGGAATTATGTATTGATCAGACCAATCCCTGGTCAACCATTGCATTGGCTACCTTCAGGAAGCCTGCAATGTTTGCACCCTTGACATAGTCGACATAGCCGTCAGCACGCTTGCCGTACTTGACGCATGCCTCATGAATATTAACCATAATTGAATGCAGCTTCTCATCAACCTCATCCTTGTTCCAGTTGAGCTTCATGGAGTTCTGCGTCATCTCAAGTCCTGATGTGGCTACACCGCCTGCGTTGACAGCCTTGCCCGGGGCATACTGAATCTTGTTCTTATGGAATTCAGCGATTGCCTCGGGTGTGCAGCCCATGTTCGAGATCTCGGCAACAAGCATAACCTTGTTGGCGATCAGGGTCTGTGCATCGGCGCCGTTAAGCTCGTTCTGTGTTGCGCACGGCAGTGCGATGTCTACCTTCACTTCCCATGGCTTCTTACCCTTGACAAACTTCGAGCCTGCGAACTTCTTGGCATAAGGTTCAACGATATCCTGGTTCGATGCTCTCAGGTCAAGCATGTAATCGATCTTTTCGCCGCTGATGCCTGCAGGATCATAGATGTAACCGTCAGGGCCGGAGATTGTGACAACCGTTGCACCGAGCTGGGTAGCCTTGAGAGCTGCACCCCATGCCACGTTACCGAAGCCTGAGATTGATACCTTCTTGCCCTGGAGGGTGTCATTATTTGTAGCCAGCATCTCCTTGACAAAGTAGATACCACCGAAGCCTGTTGCTTCCGGACGGACGAGTGAACCGCCCCAGTTAAGGCCCTTGCCTGTCAGAACGCCGGTATGCTCTGATGCAAGTTTCTTGTACATGCCGTACAGGAAACCGATTTCACGTCCGCCAACTCCTATGTCACCTGCAGGAACGTCGGTCTCAGGACCGATGTGTTTCCACAGCTCAAGCATGAATGACTGACAGAAACGCATCACTTCGTTTTCTGACTTGCCCTTTGGATCAAAGTCTGAACCACCCTTGCCGCCACCCATCGGGAGTGAGGTGAGGGAGTTCTTGAAGATCTGCTCAAATCCCAGGAACTTAAGGATTGAAAGGTTCACCGTGGGGTGGAAACGGAGGCCGCCCTTGTAAGGACCTATGGCTCCGTTGAACTGCACCCTGTAACCGAGGTTGACCTGGACATTGCCCTTGTCATCCATCCAGGGTACCTTAAAGGTGAATATGCGGTCAGGCTCAACCAGCCTCTCAAGAACGCCTGCCTTGGCAAATCTTGGGTTCTCATTGTAAACATCCTCGATAGTTTCAAGGACCTCCTTGACTGCCTGATGATATTCAGGTTCACCAGGATGCTTCTTCTCGAGCTCAGCCAGAATCTCTTTTACTTTCATTTTAATGTATGTTTGTGGGTTATGATTTTTAAGGAAGATATATTACTGCCCAAAGGTGATTGAACGGCAAGTCTTGAAAAATGACTTTGCTCATGTTTTGTCCGGTGCTGCCTAAATAACTGATTTGTAGTTTTTAAGGACAGTCTCAATCTCTTCTCTTTGTTTCCGTGTCAGTGCTGAAATGCTGACAGGCGGATATGCTGCTTTCCGCCCCTGTACCTGTTGGAAGAGAGTAAGGTAACCATGCAGGCCGAAATACTTCTCTTTGACTTCGAAACCGGCGAACCTTTCGACAGGGATCTCGATGCTTTTACTCTCACCGGCCATCAGCCCCGTTTTGTACCATCGGAGAGTGATTTTTCTCTCATCGGCTGAAAAGAAGATGTACATATACTTCAGCAGCAAGGGACGGAGAAGCAGGAGCAGGTAAACCACCGTAACCCCAACTGTCAGTATTGCCAGGTTCTTTTCTGTCATTATGTTTCTGAAAGCCTTCGGGAAATAGGCCAGGAAGATGTAAAGCACATACACCACGGTTGCTATGAAGCCGGTAAGCCTCAGCGAAACGATCTTTTTGCCGTTGTCAAGTGTCATGAGTGACGTGTTTGAACAAACCTACGATTTTTTTTTGACTCCCGGGTGGTGACTGTCAGGAGTTATCCCTCTTTTTCCTGAAGAACTTTTTCATTATTGCCGAGCACTCTTCAGCCATCACTCCGGTGCGGACCTCCGTCTTCGGGTGGAGGATGTCAGCGCCTGTTGTTGTGAAACCCTTTTTTGGGTCAGGGGCACCCCATACCAGCGTCGTGACCTGGCTCCAGGCGAGCGCCCCGGCACACATGACGCAGGGTTCAACGGTCACATACAGTGTACATCCTGTAAGGTACTTGCCTCCCAGGTATGATGTCGCAGCAGTGATGGCCTGCATTTCGGCATGAGCTGTAGGATCATTCAGCGTTTCCGTAAGATTGTGGGCACGGGCAATCACTGTGCCTGCGGCAACAACCACTGCCCCCACGGGTACCTCATCGCGGCCTGCGGCCTTTTCGGCTTCGGTCAGTGCCATCTTCATATAATACTCATCGCTTCCGGGTGTCATGGTGTTGTTTTGTCTTTAGTTTCCGGGATATGCCGGCCAGACTAATGTTTCGGCTCGGGATGAATGACCACGCTGATATCCCTGAATTCGCGCCGGAGGCGCTCTTCGATGACGTCACACTGACCGTGGATGGTCTCAATAGTATCATGCGGCGGTACATCAAGATGCAGCTCAACGAACCTCTGATGCCCGGCAGCCCTGGTCTTCAGATCATGATAATTTATCTTCATCTCTTCCAGGATACCCGTCAGCTTATTCATTTCATCAGGCGAGAGCGCTGTGTCAAGAAGCGGGAAAAAGGCTTTCCTGAGAAGCATATATGATTCATAAATTATAATTACAGCTACTGCCAGGGCGATTATCGGGTCAAGCACATGCCAACCCGTCAGCCATATCAATGCCAGCCCTATCGCCACCCCTGCAGATGTGATTACATCAGTTTTAAGGTGAAGGGCGTCAGCTTCCAGTGCAACAGAGTCAGTCTGACGGGCGACCTTATACAACCGCCTGGATACGAGCGTGTTGACTACAGCGGAGACAGCCATTACCAGTACCCCGAAGCCCAGTGCTTCCGGCGCTCCCGGATTGATAAACCTGCTTATTGCTTCATAAACTATCCATGCCGAAGCAGCGAAAATCAGCAGTGCCTCTATCACACCGGAAACATTCTCCACCTTGCCGTGGCCGAACGGGTGCCTGTCGTCTGCAGGTGTCCCCGATATCTTGACTGCGAAAAATGCAATAATGGCTGCAACAAGGTCAAGTGATGAGTGAATTGCTTCGGATAATATACTCACCGAACCGGAAATGATACCCACGGTAAGTTTCATGATAATCAGCAGGCTGTTTGACATAACCGAAAGCCTTGCTGTGCGTTTTTTCAGAGATGTGCTCATTGCGTGAAAACCGCTTTTGAATCGCTGCAAGTTTAGAAAAAAGCAACGATAAGTCAGTTCAA
>DAIDJT010000233.1 GCA_027451265.1 Bacteroidales bacterium
GGGAATCAACGTTGGTAAGCACATCGAGAAGACTGTTGTCCTCGCCTTCCACGAACGGAGCGTCTACCGAGACATGACGGCCTGACACCTTTAGTGTATCCGTTACCTTCTCCTTGGGAAGGTCAAGCACCTCTGCAAGCTCTTCAGGTGAAGGAATGCGCTCATTCTCCTGCTCAAACCTGGCGAATGCCTTGTTGATCTTGTTCAGCGAACCAACCTGGTTCAGCGGAAGGCGCACTATCCTTGACTGCTCAGCGAGAGCCTGAAGGATTGATTGCCTGATCCACCAGACGGCATATGATATGAACTTGAAACCTCTGGTTTCATCAAATTTTTCTGCAGCCTTGATAAGGCCGAGGTTACCCTCATTTATGAGGTCCGGAAGGCTAAGCCCCTGATTCTGGTACTGTTTGGCCACTGAGACAACAAAACGGAGATTGGCTTTTGTAAGCTTCTCCAGAGCTGCCCTGTCGCCCTTCTTGATCCTTTGTGCTAACTCTACCTCTTCCTCAACCGATATCAACTCTTCTTTACCAATCTCCTGCAGATACTTGTCCAACGACGCACTTTCACGGTTGGTTATGGATTTGGTAATTTTAAGTTGTCTCATTCTCTATACCCCTTCGAAAAAATTTTCGCAAAGTTACTCCTTATTAAGTTACTAAACAAATATATATTCATATGGTTCGGAAGCGGATTGCTTCCACAGGCAATCCGCTGATATTCCGGTTCTTATAATTCTTCCTCAATACTACCTCCTTGTCTGGTATTTAAAATATGTTCCATCCGTTGTAAAGCCCTCAACTGACGTCAGATTCTTTTCGTTATTTGTCGCCCTGCGGATATCCGTACCGCTGTTTACCTTCTGCCCGTTCACGTCTACTATGATCGTTCCTTTCGAAAGACCAAGGTCGCGGAACCGGCCGTCCGAAATAGTGGTGATCTTTGCACCGTCTGATATTTTAAACTGACTTTTCTCGCCTGCAGTGAGCGGCGTGAATGTTGCGCCGAACACTGATGAGGACTGTGCCCCGGGAGCTACAACGCCGGTTCCGCCCTCAATATTGCGGAGAACCACACTCTTTTTATCCTGCCTGCCCTTCCTGAGGTATGTAACTTCCAGCCTGTCTCCCGGCCTGTAACGGCTCACTTTTTCCTGAAGATCAGCCGTGGTTGCCACTGGTTCACCGTTAATTGCGATGATCACATCCTTCTCTGCCAGGCCGGCGGCCTTCGCAGCACCGTCATCGGTCACTCCGGTCAGATAGACACCCTTAATTTCCTTCAGGTTTTCCTTATCAGCCAGCTCTGCAGTCACATCCGTGATATTTACTCCCATCAGTCCGCGCTGTACCTCCCCGAACTGTTTGATATCCTCGTATACCTTCTTTACAATAGACGTCGGAACGGCGAAAGAGTTGCCGGCATAGGCCCCGCTGGGTGAAATTATTGCTGTGGTTATCCCCATCAGCTCGCCCTGAACATTCACAAGTGCACCGCCACTGTTACCCGGGTTAAGGGCAGCGTCAGTCTGGATGAAAGACTCTATCCTGTACTGGTTGTCAAGCAGTCCAAGGCTCCTGCCCTTTGCACTGACAATACCCGCAGTCACCGTCGATGTCAGGTTAAATGGATTGCCAACAGCCAGCACCCACTCGCCGAGGCGGATGGCATCCGAATTCCCGAACCTGATGTAGGGAAGGTCATTTGCCTTGATCTTCAGCACTGCTATATCAGTGCTCGGATCGCGGCCTATTACCTCTGCAGGAAATGTACGCTTGTCGTTAAGCGTCACATCCACTTCATCAGCTTCCTCAATGACATGGTTGTTGGTCACTATGTAACCGTCAGCAGTGACTATCACGCCTGAGCCGAATCCGCTAACAACCCTGGGCTGGCTAGATCCCGGGCCGTAAAAGAACTCATAAAGGGGGTTTGAATATGATGAGCTGACCGTAGCCCTGGTCTTTACATGAACAACCCCATGAACTGTCTGTTCTGCTGCAAAAGTGAAATCATTCACCCCTGATTGAGGCAGCATGGAGGTGTATCTCGCATTCTCCTCAATCATCTTCCTCTCCTTTTCTGTGCCAATCACCAGCTTATCCCTGTCAAGAAACCTGGTGTAGATAAAAAGTCCTGCCAGTGCTCCGAAAAGAGCAACCAGCAACGTGGTAATCAATCCTTTTCCTTTCATTGCTTTTATGATTTTTGTCGTACCTTTCTGTAAGTCAGTCATATTTTTACAAATTGCGTGCCTGCCTTAAAGATTAATATCTTTACAACCTTGCTCCGGACAAATTGTTTTACAAATTTTCGAATTTTTAACATACTTAAGGGGTCATTATAAGAGAATTAACTTCAATTTAACGGAATGAAAATTGTCTTTAACAAATACGAGGGCGCAGGGAACGACTTTGTCATTGTCAGAAACAGCCCTTCCCTGATTGATCATTCAGATTCATTGCTTATCAAAAAGTTATGTGACCGCCATTTCGGGATCGGGGCTGACGGGCTGATGCTCATAGAGGATTGTGCCGGGTATGATTTCCGGATGATCTACTTCAACTCCGACGGGTCGCGGGGAGCAATGTGCGGAAACGGGGCACGGTGTGCGTCACACTTTGCCATGAGGCACATCACAGGCTTCAGAAAGGTCACTTTCATGGCAGATGATGGCCCTCATACGGCTAAGCCGGCCGGTGAGGGCCAGATAGAAATATCCATCATTGACGTAAACGAAATCAGGCAGGCTCCCGACGGAGTAGTGGTCAACACCGGAGTCCCTCACCTGGTGGTATTCACAGATGATAACTCCTCCACAGACATGGTCGCCATCGGGAGAGCCCTGCGCTGGTCACCTGCCTATGCACCGGAAGGGGTAAACGTAAACCTCGTCAGCATTACCGGCGGGAAGGTTCATGTCCGCACTTACGAAAGGGGCGTGGAAGACGAGACACTTGCCTGTGGCACCGGCATAACGGCTTCTGCCATTGCGGCAGCTTTCTCCGGAAAAATTGTCACACATGAGACAGAGGTAGTGGCAAGAGGAGGCATACTGGCCGTCAGGTTCCGCCTTACCGGCGAAGGGGCAACAGATATTTTTCTTACTGGTCCTGCCACCTTCGTGTTCAGCGGAGAAAAGGAAATCCTATAATCATAATGAAATGAGAAGCCTTTTTCTTAAATGCCAGCTGATTCCCCTCGCGCTTATTTGCCTTAAGGGAGGCCTTGAGGCGCAACCAGGAAACACAGGACTAACAAAACCCTTCAGGAGCATTCGTGATCTTGACCGGGCAGGATACCGTTTCTGATGGAAAAGAAGAAGCTTTTCGGTCTGACCCTCGGGGAACTTTCAGCTGTGGCAAAGTCTTCCTCAATGCCGTCATACGCGGCAAAGCAGATTGCAGGGTGGCTGTACCGCAGGGGAGCGCCTGAGATTAGCGGGATGACTGACCTTTCATTGGCAACCCGCACCCGGCTTGAGAAGGAATATGAGACCGGTCTTATACCGCCGGTATCAGTTTCCTCCGCCATCGACGGCACAAAAAAGTATCTTTTCTGCGTCAGCGGCAACCGCTTTATTGAAACGGCATACATCCCTGACCGTGACCGTGCTACCGTATGCCTTTCGGTGCAGTCGGGCTGCCGTATGGGCTGCCGATTCTGTATGACAGCAATCCAGGGGTTCCAGGGCAACCTGACTGTCAATGAGATACTGAACCAGTTCCGCAGCATACCGGAGCATGACACACTTACGAATATTGTTTACATGGGGATGGGAGAACCCCTCGACAACCTGGAAGAGGTGCTTCGGAGCCTCGAGATACTCACCTCGGAATGGGGTTACGGATGGAGCCCCTCGAGGATCACTGTAAGCACCGTCGGCATCACCGGAAAGATTGAGGAGTTCCTGGCGAAGAGCAGGTGCCACCTGGCTGTCAGCCTTCACTCTCCCTATGACAGTGAGCGTCAGTCACTGATGCCGGTCCAGAAGGCACACCCGGTGAAGGAGATCATTGATTCAATCAGGAGCTC
>DAIDJT010000234.1 GCA_027451265.1 Bacteroidales bacterium
CGTTCTTCTGATCTGCCTTGTCCACCAGTCCGTCATAGGTAAGATTCCTCTTACGCTTGGTTGACTTCTTGGTAAGGATGTGGCTCTTGAAAGCATGCTTACGCTTGATCTTACCTGAACCGGTCAAAGAAAATCTCTTCTTTGCACCCGGATTTGTTTTCACTTTTGGCATGTTGTATATATATGTGTAAAAAAATTGCTACTTCTTTTTCTTGGGTGAGAGGATGATTATCATTCTCTTTCCCTCAAGCCTCGGGGTCTGGTCTACCTTGCCATATTCCTCGAGATCACTCACGAACTTCGCAAGAAGCTTTTCTCCCTGGTCCTTGAAAAGAATGGACCTGCCCTTGAAGAAGACATAGGCCCTTACCTTGGCACCTTCTTCCAGGAAGTTGATCGCATGCTTCAGCTTGAAATTGTAATCGTGATCGTCGGTGTTCGGGCCGAAACGAATTTCCTTAACAACAACCTTTGATGCATTTGCCTTGATCTCCTTCTGTTTCTTCTTTTGCTGGTAGAGAAATTTCTGGTAATCAACGATCTTGCAGACAGGCGGGTCTGCATTCGGAGATATCTCAACAAGATCAAGTTCCATTTCATCAGCCAGCCTTAGAGCATCAGAAAGGTTCATGACTTTGGCTTCTATGTTCTCGCCAACGACTCTTACCGTCCTGGCGGTGATCCTGTTGTTAATCCGGTGTTCCGGTTCGGGTTTTCTTCCCGGCCTGGGCCTGGAAAAGATCGGTCCTGCTATTGTCTTGTCCTCCAGTTAAATTAATACTATGTTTAAAATCAGTCTTTTAAATGCCAATCTCTTTTTTAATCTCCTCCTTCACGAGGCTCATGAATTCTTCGGGTTTCATGACTCCCCGGTCACCCTCGCCCTGCTTCCTGACGGAAACTGTTCCTGCCAGTTCCTCCTTTTCACCAATCACAAGAAGATAGGGAATTCTCTTTAACTCATTATCCCTTATCTTTTTACCTATCTTCTCGTTCCTTTCGTCAATCAGGGTGCGAATATCGTAATTATTAAGGAAATTTGAAACAGTTTTCGCATAATCATTAAATTTTTCGCTGATGGGCAGTATTACGGCCTGATCAGGGGTTAACCAGATCGGGAACCGTCCTGCCGTATTTTCGATGAGCACTGCAACGAAACGTTCCATTGATCCGAAAATTGCCCTGTGGATCATCACCGGCTGGTGCTTCTGGTTGTCACTGCCGGTATATTCGAGTCCGAACCTTTCCGGCAGATTGTAATCAACCTGGATGGTTCCGAGCTGCCACTTGCGGCCGATGGCGTCCCGTACCATAAAATCGAGCTTCGGGCCATAGAAGGCTGCCTCACCCACCGCAATGGTGGTAATGAGATTCTTTTCCCCTGAGGCTTCGATTATTGCCTTCTCAGCTTTTTCCCAGTTTTCGTCGGTGCCGATGTATTTCTCATGGTTGTTTGGGTCACGCAGTGATATCTGTGCCGTGAACTCATTGAAACCGGCTATCTTAAAGATATACTGTACCAGGTCAATGATACTCTTGAACTCCTCCTTGAGCTGTTCGGGGGCGCAGAAATGGTGTGCATCATCCTGCGTGAAGCTGCGTACGCGGGTCAGACCGTGCAGTTCGCCGCTCTGTTCATAGCGGTATACTGTGCCGAACTCCGCCATTCTTACAGGCAGCTCGCGGTAGGAGTGGGGGGTGACATTGAATATCTCGCAGTGATGAGGGCAGTTCATGGGCTTGAGCATGAACACCTCTCCCTCCTGGGGAGTGGTGATCGGTCTGAATGAGTCAGCCCCGTACTTCTCATAGTGTCCGGAGGTTTTGTACAGGTCAACGTTGCCTATGTGAGGAGTGGAGACCATTGTATAGCCTCTCTCCTTCAGTACCTTAGTCATAAAATCAATCAGCCTTTGCTTCATGTCAGCTCCCTTCGGAAGCCAGAGAGGCAGCCCCATCCCCACTTTGGGTGAAAAGGCAAACAGCTCCAGTTCCCTGCCTATGCGCCGGTGATCACGTTTGCGGGCCTCCTCAAGCATAGCCATGTACTCATCGAGCATCTTCTGTTTCGGGAAGGTGATACCGTATATACGGGTCATCATCTTTCTCTTCTCATCACCCCGCCAGTATGCACCGGCAAGACTGAGCACCTTAATGGCCTTTATTGATGAAGTGTCAGGCAGGTGGGGTCCGCGGCAGAGATCGGTGAAATTGCCCTGCCTGTAAAGCGTTATGGTTCCGTCCTCCAGGTCCGAGATCAGCTCCGTCTTGTACTCATCACCTTTTGCCGTGAAGAGATCCATAGCATCCTTCTTGCTGACTTCGCTGCGTATGATGGGACTTTTCCTTGCTGCCAGCTCTTTCATCTTTTCCTCGATGAGAGGCAGGTCCGCATCGGTGATTACCCTGCCCTCACCCGGATCGACATCATAATAAAAACCATTCTCAATGGCAGGGCCGATACCAAATTTGATCCCCGGATACAGGGCCTCAAGCGCCTCAGCCATCAGGTGTGCCGACGAATGCCAGAAGGCATGCTTTGCTTCGGCATCATCCCACTTGTGAAACCTGACCGTGGCATTACCTTCAACAGGCTGCGACAGGTCACGGAGCTCACCGTTGACTGTTGCGGCATAGATGTCAGCCGCCAGGCCGGGACTTATTGACATTGCAATTTCATGACTGTTTATGCCCTGGTTGTATTCTCTTACAGAGCCGTCAGGAAAGGTTATGCGGATCATAGATTTCATGCTTTTAAATAGTCCGCAAAGATAATATTTTTTAACGTACGGCGCTCTCTTGTTATTTATCCCCAAAACAACTCCGTCTTTTGAAATTATTAGTTGGCACAGATTTTGGATTTAACAAATCAGTACCAAAAACGGCAGTCATGAAAAGAATTTTAATCTCAACGGCAGCAGCAGCATTGATAATGCTCAGCTCTTGTGACACGCAGCCCGAAGCTTACTTCTTCTCCGACAAGGTAACGGCTGAAATAGGAGAGGATGTAATCTTCTTCAACGGGTCATACAATGCAACAGACTATGAATGGGATTTTGGCGACGGCACCTGGTCGGACTCCTATGAACCCGTTCACTCTTTCAACGCATCCGGGATATTTACCGTGGTCCTCACCGCTTATTCATCATCCGGCAATGTGGACAGGTCATACCTTGACATCGAGGTTCTATCACCCACAATGCTTGAAGTTGAAGTGCTTGAATACTATGATCAGTATCCGGTCCCGGGGGCAAGCGTGATACTCTATCCGACGGAAAGGGACTGGGACAATGAGACCAATGCCATTGTGGAAGGCTTCACAAACTCCTCCGGGAAAGTGGTCTTCACAAACCTGCAGCCCCGCGTCTACTATGTGGATGTATGGCACGCAACCCACAACAACTATACCCTGAGAAATGAGGATGTCGGCTTTATAATGACAGATCAGCTCGAAAAGAACCAGTTGAACCAGTTCACCGCATGGGTTGACTACACGGGTACAAAAGGAGCTTCCGTCAGAGACAGAAAACAGCTTGTCCCGCTCAAGAGCAGGACAGTAGAGACAACTGCCAGAAAGTAACCTCAGGGGCAAAACAAAATAGTCCGGCGCACGGTTCCGTTTGATAAATTTCCTTAAGTTTGTGAGTTAACAAACCTAATCGGAAAAAATCTCATGGATACAAGATTTGCGCTTCATGGAATAGACTACCTGATAATGGCAGTCTATTTCGTTTTTGTGCTGGGTATAGGATGGGCCCTCAGGAAGTACATGAAGAATGCTTCAGCATTTCTTGAAGCGGGACGATCGATCCCGGCCTGGGTTGCCGGGCTGGCTTTCATCTCTACAAACCTTGGCGCACTGGAAGTTATGGGTATGACAGGCTCAGGCCTGAAATACGGGATGCTGACCACACATTTCTACTGGATTGGTGCCATCCCGGCCATGGTATTCCTGGCCCTCTTTATGATGCGTTTCTATTACGGTTCAAAGGCCAGGTCAGTACCGGAGTATCTCAAGCTCCGCTTTAACGAGAAAA
>DAIDJT010000235.1 GCA_027451265.1 Bacteroidales bacterium
ATTTCAAACCTGTTTGTGTTAAACGAAAAGTTGAACGAATTTGAGAGGCTTATCAGCCTGGCACTGAAGACCTGGTTGAGAAGGGCCGCCCTGTAACCAGCCGGGTCAGAGGTACGCTGCAGCGCCTCCTCGTCAGCCAGATACTCATGGTTCTGTCTCACGAACCTGGAATAGATCCATGCGGCAGGATTAAACCACTGAACTGCACAGAGAAGTGAGGAAAGCACCAGGTCAAACCAGTGCTTCTGCCTGATATGCACCATCTCATGATTCATTATCTCCCTTGCCTCGGTCTCGGAAACTGAAGGATTGACGACCACAAGAGAGAATAATGAAAATGATCCGGGAAAATCAGGCAAACGCAACACCTTCACAGGATAGCCGGATGCACTGTCAGCCTTCGCCGCTGCTCGAAGTACAGGAATAACCTGAACCAGATAACGGAAAAGGATAATGAGAACACCTGCCAGCCAGACCGCAGCCAGTGAAACCGCAATGATACGCTGACCGGCACCGTCATTAAGAACATTCGCTGTCAGCAAACCTGCTGTCACATCAGCCTGCGTCGAAGGCGCCTCTACAACATAGCGCACCGTCACCAGGGGAAGGACGACCGAAGCCAGGATACCCGTGACAAGGTATATCCTGTTAAGAAGAAAAAACCTCTCATTCCTGAGAAAGAGCAGATAAACCAGGGCAAACCCTGTTATCCATACTGCTGACCTGAGAAGGTAAAAGCCTGCCGTTTCCATCACTTTTGCTTTTTACTGTCCGTTAGTTCCTTTCTCGTCTCATCGATCAGCTCTTCCATCTCAGCCAGGGAAAGATCCTTCTCACGTGCGAAGAACGATGCCATGGCGGGGAACGAGTTGTCAAAGTAACCTTCAAGAAGCCCGAAAAGCTGGTGCCTCGAATACTCTTCCCTGGAAACAACCGGGAAATAAAGATGAACGTTTCCGTAGGACTTATGATCCACGAAACCCTTTTTCTCAAGTATTCTTACAACTGTTGATACAGTATTCCTAGCAGGTTTGGGTTCTTCAAACCGGTCACGGATATCCTTGACCAGTCCTTCACCCAGATCCCACAGGATCTGCATCACCTGCTCCTCGGCCCTTGTTAGTTGCATTGTCTTCATAACTCTTCTGTCAATCCTTCAATGCAAATATATGACTAATTTCTTAGTCACGCAACTATTTCAGCACTTTTTTTGACTACTTTTTTAGTTCAAAATCTAAGCTGCAGTAATGCAGGCTATTACAACCTTGCATGCCGGGTAAAGGTGGATGAGTGTTTCCCGGGGCACGACCGGTTTATATGGTCTTCCGCGGTAAGGGCGGCTTTGTGCAGTCCTTGTGCAGAAGGAGCTTTACCCGGCTAAGGTCCAGGGGCGGCTTTGTTTGGTTATAGTGCGAGGGCGGCATTGTTTGGTTCCCGTGCAGGAGGTTGACAGAGTCACTATTTGCAGAGCTGATCATACGCATGGACGTTCAGTGACACGTCATTCCAGCGGATTTTTTTGATTTGGTAACTCTGGATCTTAATGATTCATAAACGCGTTGGCTAAGGCAGTTGTTCGTCAGGGTTTCGTCTGGCGTTCACATAATGACTTACAATAAATAGAATTCCGGCAACAATGAATGGCAATCCAACAAGCAGAGCAATTCCCAGGGCCTGGCCAGGGGTGTTGCCGGGCCGTGAATTAATGTTGAAAATGACAGGGGTGGCGGCCAATCCAAGTACAGTTATCATAATACCACCGACCAGCTCCCATTTCCACGCCACAACCAGCAGGGCAATCAGGATCAGTGAAGGAATAAGATGAATAAGCAGACCTGCCAGGTTCTGCCAGAAAGTGTTCCCGGGGGCAAAAGCATCAAACGCAAAAAGGCTGATAAAGGCTATGACGAGGATGCAAAGAACCCTCGGGGTCCACCAAAGAAGTTTATGAGAAGGTTTCATGCCTGAATTATTAGTAGTTATAACAAAGGTATGCAACATGAACAGGTAAATCAATTTTATTTCACTCCGCCTGCTCTTCCACCTTGTTTGCACAGTCAGGTCTGAGAATCGCAAGCTGAAGTATGACTGCCAGCAATACAGGTATTGCCAGGAGAGCCATATCCCTTGCAAGGTTCCCCGAGTCCATCGAGCGGCCCAGCAACCGGGTAATGAAGGCACCCGCAAAGACCCCTGTCATGTTCATCAGCCCGTAACCTGTGGCCCTGAGGCGCGGAGAAACAAACTGACAGAGAATCGGCATATTGTTGGCATCAAACATGCCGTAACCGAGTCCGAACAACACTGCCCCGCCAATTATCATCAGGTAGCCGTGCCCGAAGCCGATCAGGAGCAGTGAAGGTATTGTCAGTGACAACCCGATAGCTCCTGTATAAATGCGTCCCCTGAGATTCCGCAGGATCCACCTGTCGGAAAGTATGCCCCCTGATATCACCCCAACCAGGGATGAGGCTGCAATTGTAATTGTTGACAAAGGCCCGGCAACCGGCATCTCTATCCCAAGACTTGCCGAGAAGAGCGTCGGAATCCAGTTCTTCACTGCCCAGCCGGGAATGCTCGGGACGGCGAAATAAAAGAGTATCATCCAGAAACTCAGCATCCCAAGGAGAAGGGAAAGCCCTGATGCAACAGACCTGAATCCTGATACACCTGATCCTGCCTTCTGCACTTTCTCCCTGTATTTGTATTCGCGAAGCAGGATGATCAGAACCACACTGTAAACTATTCCGGCTATGCCGAAGTAGTGAAAGGTTTTCTGCCAGGAAAGGCTTTCTGCGACGGTGGCACCGAAACCTCCCAGAGCCTGCCCCATGTATAGCCCGGTCATATGGATACCCACGGCCAGTGAGCGGGTTGATCCCTGGTGATAGTCAGCGATGAGTGAGAGCCCGGCCGGAATATACAGAGCCTCACTGACTCCCATGATGGCACGCAGCGCATACAAAACGTCATAGTCATGGGTGTAGCCCATAGCGAACGTGACCCCTGACCAGACAAAGAGACTTCCGACAATGAGCCATTTCCTGTTCAGCCTGTCCCCGATGATGCCCGCAACAGGGCTCATCAGACCATAAATCCATAGGAAGACGGCCATCAGCCTCCCGAAGTTCTCAGCCTTCTCCAGTTCCACTATGTCAACCATCATGGCATTTTTCATGGTCGACAGCATCTGGCGATCCATATAGTTAAGCAACGCCACCACCCAGAGCAATGCCACAACCACCCAGGCATATCTTCTTTCGGTAATGATCTCTTTCATTGTCAGACAGTCTTTACCGGTTCAATATCTTCAAGAGTCTTCCAAACCTGCAGCAATCCTCTGGGTACGTGGAAACAGCCCTTCCACTTGCCTCCCTTGAGCGGCAGAAGCACTTCTCCCCTACGGTTCAGATAACCGAACCATTCACCGTACTCAGGGTCCGGAAAATGCTTCCATGTAAAGTCATCAACCTTTTCAAACCATTCAAGGCACCGGACGTCACCCGTCAGACGATATCCCTTTGCAAGTGAAATGAGGGTTTCGATATGCACCCACCACAACTTCTGATCCCATTCGAGCTGTTGCGGAGAATATCCCTTTACATCAAGGAAATAGAAGATCCCGCCGTACAGTTCGTCCCATCCCTTTTCAAGGGTTCTCAGTGTTATTTCAACGGCTCTTGATACAAGTTCCTTGTCCCCTCTTCGCTCCGCGAGATCCATCATGAACCACATGGCTTCAATTGCATGGCCGGGATTCAGCAGCCTTCCCTCAAAACTGTCAGAAAACGATCCGTCAGGGGCAACATTTTCAAGTATCAGCCCGTAATCCTCGCTGAAGAACACATCCATCACCTCATGAATGCAGTCTTCTTCAATCCTGTCAACCGTCTCACGGTCAAGGAGATGTGATATCAGTCCCGAAAGATTGCTGAGTATCATCGGAAGTGAGAAACCCTTCAGCGGCCTTGTGCCCGGAAAACTCTTCGTCCACTGACCCTTGGGGTTGTCAGACCGTTTCAGAATGTTCCTG
>DAIDJT010000236.1 GCA_027451265.1 Bacteroidales bacterium
AATGCCTCGTTCCGTTGACAGATGGTCGCTCTTCACCCGGGCAAAGGTAATTAATGAAGCGAATGTTTCAGCGCTTCAGATACATGATATCAACCAGCCTGTTTAATAATTACTGCCAGCCAGTTCCTGGTTAGTGCCGGGGCCATCATTATTCCTATGATGCATCATTTTTTGAGAGGCTGAACCATGAATTCAGAAAAGCTGTATCTTAGTTCCATCTTAAGGTTAAGGAAGTACCGTGAAAGGATTGACATTATTCTGGGAGAATGTCAGGGTTGCATTCAAGGCTATCAGGTCAAACCGGGTAAGGGCTGTATTGACGATGGCCATCATCGCTTTCGGCATAATGGCCCTTGTGGGCATCCTTACGGCGATCGACGGGCTGAAGAGCACTCTCACCACACAGTTCACGATGATGGGAGCCAACTCTTTTACCATTACCTCACGTTCAATGAGGATTACGGTGGGTGACCAGCATATCAGGACCAAGAACCATTCGCAGATCACATACAAGGAGGTAGTGGAGTTCAAGGAGAGGTTCAGGGAACCGGCCTGGGTATCCGTGTCATTCAACGCCTCAGGGATGGCTGAGTACCGCTTCGGGAACAAAAAGACCAATCCCAATATCGCAATTATCGGCTCGGATGAGAATTACCTGACAATTGCAGGACAGGAGCTATCGTCAGGACGAAACTTTTCCCCGGAAGACCTCGCGTCAGGCAGGCACGTGGTGATCATTGGCCAGGATATAGTACGTTTCCTTTTCCCGGGCGTTGAGCCACTGGGTAAGGAAATCAGCCTTCCGGGCCTCAAACTGACTGTCATTGGAGTGACAAAAAGCAGCGGTGCCAGCATGATGGGCAGTGACCAGATGACAATAATTCCCATTTCCACAGCCAGGCAGTATTTTTCCAGACCCAATATAACATATAATATAGGAGTGATGCCCCAGAAGTCGGTCAACCTTGACATGATGTCAAGCGAAGCTGAGGGCATCTTCCGCATAGTGCGCAACCTTGACCCGAGGGATGAGTCTGATTTCAATATTCAGAAGAGCGACTCAATCATAGAGATGCTGATGGAGAATATCAGGTATGTGACCCTTGCTGCCACAATCATAGGTCTTATCACCCTCTTTGGCGCGGCTGTTGGACTGATGAACATCATGCTTGTATCAGTCACTGAGAGGACAAGGGAGATAGGTGTCCGCAAGGCCCTCGGAGCCCGCAAATCGGTTATAAGGCAGCAGTTCCTGTATGAATCGGTCATTATCGGACAGATGGGAGGCCTGCTTGGCATTATCACCGGGATACTTATAGGAAACCTGGTTTCCCTGGGTATGGGCTCAAGCTTTACAATTCCCTGGCTATGGGTAATAGGAGGGGTCATCGCCTGCTTCCTGGTAGGGGTGGCTTCAGGTTACTTCCCTGCCGTCAAGGCTTCGGCCGTTGACCCCATTGAGGCGCTTCGTTACGAGTGACGCGGAAGAGTACAGATGACCTTAATCTGCTGAGGAAGAACTTTCAGAGATGAGCACAGAGATAATTCAGGCAGGATCAAACAATATACCAAAGATCACCTATGATCATGATGAGGATGTACTGAGCATTACCGGCCGCTCCATCGCAGAAAGGCCCGATATCATCTATACACCGCTTGAGAAATGGATCAGGTCACATCTGGAGCGGTTCACAACCCTGAGGATTGTCATTTTCCTGGAGTATATTAACAGCGGCTCATCAAAGGCACTGCGGGATGTGCTAAGGGTGATCAGCAATTACCGGGCACCCCGCTACAGGATCCGCATCACATGGCTGTACGAGGAGGATGATGAGGCAATGCATGAACTTGGAGAACACTACCGCGATGCGGCAGGTATCAATATGGATGTGCAGATGGTGCTCTGACAGCCCGGCCATTGAGGCGGCACGTACGTGAGTGCCGGCCCCTGGAGCCCTGTCATCCGCAACCGCGAACCGTCAGTCCGGTGAAAAACAGAAAGGGGAGCATCAAGCCCCCCTTTTAAGTATATAAATGATTCTGTCAATCAGAGCATCTTGCCCATCATCTCAATGAGGTCAACGCACCTTGCCGAATAGCCCCACTCATTGTCATACCATGAAAGTACCTTGATCATCGTGCCGTTGACCATGGTGCTCTGTGCATCGAATATTGATGATGCAGGATTGTGGATAACGTCAACGGAGACGATCTCGTCTTCTGTATACTCCAGGATACCTTTCATCGGACCTTCTGAAGCCTTCTTCATCGCTGCATTGATCTCTTCCTTCGTTGCTGCCTTCTTCAGCACTGCAACAAGGTCAACAAGTGAGCCTGTGGGCGTCGGGACCCTGACGGAGATACCGTCAAGCTTGCCCTTCAGCTCGGGGATGATTTTACCGACTGACTTGGCAGCACCTGTGGTGGTGGGTATCTGCGAGAGAGCTGCTGACCTGGCCCTGCGGAGATCCTTGTGCGGCAGATCAAGTATGCGCTGGTCATTAGTGTATGAGTGAATGGTGGTCATGTAACCGATCTCGAGTCCGAAGTTGTCATTCAGGACCTTCGCAACAGGCGCAAGGCAGTTCGTTGTGCATGATGCATTCGATACGCATGAGTGTTCCGGCTTGAGAACGTCATCGTTGACACCGACAACTATCATTGCATCAATGGCATCCTTCGCGGGAACAGTGAGTATGACCTTCTTCGCTCCATTCTTCAGGTGGTCACCATAACCTCCCTTGGGGCTCTCCTTTGATGTGAATATTCCGGTCGATTCTATTACGATGTCAGGCGTGACTTCCCATGGAATTGCTGCCGGATTCTTCTCTGCCGTGACCTTTATCTTGTCGCCCCTTACTATAATATTCTGCTCATCATAGGTGACCCCCGGGTACTGACCCTGGGTGGAGTCATACTTTAGGAGATGAGCAAGTGTCTTTGTGTCGGTAAGGTCATTGATACCAACTATTTCAATGTTGGACTTCTCAAATGCCATCTTGAATACGTTGCGGCCAATCCTGCCGAAACCGTTGATTGCTACTTTAATCTTTGCCATTGCTATAAAGTTAAAATGGTTACTAAAATGAATGACAAAATTACAAAATAAAAAGAAGAGGGCAACAATGAGTGAAAATTATTCCTGAGGCGTCCTGCGAAGGAGGTTAAAGACTCCGTTCTTGGTCACAGGATCAAGAATCATACCGATGCGGTAACCGACAAATATTGACGGGAAGAACTGTTTGTTATCATCGCTTGCCATGATGGGAATAGTCTTCGTGAAGGCATGAAGTGACGCCCCTATTTCAACCGTGTGGGTGATACGGTCATTCTTGCTGTATTCAAAATTGAACCCGGTGCGGGTATACAGGCCGGGGTAAAGCTTCATTTCATCAAAGCCCTTGAAGAACGAGGCTTTGCCCATTATATCAAGCGGTTGGTGGATGGTAAGGTCAAACTTCTGTTCCTCAATTGTATAATAGTCGTTCCCAAGCAAAACGATGATCTTGTAGTAGATTGGTTTGGCAAAGAGAAGGGTTGCACCGCCACCGGCGAACCAGCTCACCGAGACGCCGCCCAGGTCATGCTTTTCAAAAATCTCCGCCTGGTAGCCGGCACCTGCCCCGATTGTCCAGGTGGAATTCAGTTTCCCGAACACAAATGATCCGGGACTCTGGAAGTAATAATTGGAGAGTTTGATCTCCTTGGGGTGTTTAAAGCCTTCAATGCTTCCTTCAAGGAACCAGCGCTGACTGGGTTTAAACTGGCGCAGATCACGGTAGATGAGTGACCAGCCGTCGGCATTCAGTGCCGGCCCGACTGATTTCTCGTTGCGCCAGAAGATCCTGTCCTGCGGGTCAATATCTCCCTGCCCCGCGAGTGGCCCGCAGATGACAATTAAAAGTATGACGTGCCAAAATCTCTTAATCATATTTGCATTTATGTTAAGACTGGCAGCGGGGGATAAGCGATGATCAGCCTGCCT
>DAIDJT010000237.1:0-267 GCA_027451265.1 Bacteroidales bacterium
CGGCGCAGAAGCCCGTGTTACAGGCGGGATGGAGGTAATCTGCCGTGATAATCTCCCATATTCCGTTGAGGTTAAGGAGAACTATGAGAACTATGTCAAATACAAGGTCTACGATGATGACATTAAGGAGGAGTGTGATGCAGTTGCTCTCGGAGCATGGCGTTCACTCGGCGCCGTGGATGCCGGGCGCGTTGACATGAAGGCGGACCGTCACGGACGGATGTGTTTCATTGAAGTCAATCCGCTTGCGGGTCTTAACCCGGTTCA
>DAIDJT010000237.1:277-3981 GCA_027451265.1 Bacteroidales bacterium
AATGCTTTCACGCATGAACGGCCTCCCGTTCAGTTCTTTGATGGAGATGATAATGAATTCGGCAACAAAACGATACGGACTTAAATAATGACAAAAAAGTGCCTGATAATCTACAATGAGCCCGCCCAGGATGCCCTCCCTGACGAGCTCGATGTTCTTGACCAGGTCAATTTCATTGACGAAACGCTGCAGAGCCTCGGGTACGATGTTGAATGCCGTGGCATAACGGATAACTTCTTCAGTGAGATTGCCCGTATTGCCGGCGAAGGCTTTGAATTTGTCTTCAACCTGGTGGAGTCAGTCGGCAAGAAGGCCGAAATTCTGTATTTCATCCCCGGCCTGCTCAACATGCACCATATACCTTATACCGGCTGCCCGGTGGAGGCAACCTTCATCACCGCAAGCAAGGTGCTGGCAAGGAGGATCATGAAAGCGAACGGCATACCCGTGGCCGGAGGTTGTAAAGTTTCGGAAGTCTCAAAGCTGGTGCCCGGGACAAAATATATCCTCAAACCGGTCTGGGAAGACGGTTCGCTTGGCATTACCGAAGAGTCTGTCTTTACATTCAACGGTACTGTTCCTGAGATTCTGAAGGATAAGAATGACCGTCACTGGTTCATTGAGGAGTTCATTGACGGCAGGGAATTCAACGTCAGCGTCAAAGCAGGTCCCGACGGACCGGAGATGCTGCCGCCGGCCGAGATGTTGTTTCACAATTACCCTGATGAAATACCCCGCATTGTAAGCTACAAGGCCAAGTGGGTTGAAGATACATTCCAGTATGAAAACAGCAGGCGAAACTTCCCGTCTGACCTGAGCGACAGGCTGATGAACAACCTGAGGGCTGCAGTCAACGGCTGCTGGCACACCTTCGGCCTGAAAGGTTATGCACGCGTTGACATGAGGGTTGACCACGACGAAAACGTGTATGTGCTTGAGGTAAACGCCAATCCATGCATCTCCCCTGATAGCGGATTCATCTCCGCCGCGGTCCATGCCGGTTACACACACCAGGATATAATCAGGCATATTGTCAATGACCTTAACATATAAAATCACCATGCCTGAAATTTCATTTGAAATATCCCCGGCCGACAGGCCCCTTCTTGAAAAGATACTTGCATCATCAGGATATTTCTACGATTTTGAGATAGAAGTTGCTCTGTCACTTGCCGATGAGACATTTACACAGGGGCAGGAAAAAAGCGGCTATTACTGGGTCAGGCTGCTTGAAGAGGGCAAGGTTATAGGCTTTGCGAACTTTGGTCCGAATCCATCATCAGTTCATTCATGGGATCTCTACTGGATAGCAATCCAGGAAGAGTACAGGCAGAAGCACTATGGTTCGGTAATCCTTAAGGAGGTTGAGGAGAGGGTCAGGTTGCTCGGCGCGAAAATCCTCTGGATTGAGACATCGGGCAGGCCGCTGTATGAGCCCACGAGACATTTCTATACAAGGAACGGTTATGAGCTTGAAGCAACCCTTCGCGAGTTCTATGGCCCCGGTGATCCGAAACTTGTTTACCGCAAGGAACTATGAAAGGTCTCTGGTCGATCCTGTTGCTAATTGTCTCCAACTCATTCATGACGATAGCCTGGTACGGTCACCTCAAGTACCAGAACGTCTCGAAGAATGCGCTGCTGGGTCTGGCAGGCATTGTGCTGGCAAGCTGGGGAATTGCGTTGTTTGAGTACTTTTTCCAGGTGCCGGCAAACCGGATCGGCTACCGCGGTACGGGAGGCCCCTTTTCGCTTGTAGAGTTGAAGCTGATCCAGGAAGTTATCTCGATCTCGGTTTTTGTTGTGTTTACGCTGTTGTTCTTCCGGACCGAGTCATTTAAGCTTAATCACCTCTTTGCATTCCTCTGTATCCTGGGAGCCATCTACTTCACATTCAAAGGCTAGCACGTATATTGCAGGCTTCCGCAACCTGCGCGCCACTCACGTCAAGGTGAGTCACCATCCTGATGCTTCTCTCTCCTGTTTTCAGTGCCAGAATCCCTTTTGCCTTTATCTTTTCCAGGAATTCCGGTGCCGTTGTCCCCGGTTTAAGTGTAAAGATCACAATATTGGTTCCGCCGTAGTTCACCTTCTCAGTCAGCCTGCACTGTTCGAGCGCGCCAGCCAGGGCTTCGGCATTCCGATGGTCTTCAGCAAGCCTGACCACGTTGTTTTTCAGGGCATAGATGCCGGCAGCGGCGATATAGCCTGCCTGCCTCATTGCTCCCCCGAAGGCCTTTCTGATACGTGCCCCCTGTCTGATGATCTCGCGGTTGCCGACAAGGACAGATCCGACCGGTGCACCAAGACCCTTTGAAAGGCAAATTGAAATTGAATCAAAGAGAGCCCCGTACTCTTCTGGTTTCCTTCCGTCGACTGTCATTGCATTGAACAGCCTGGCCCCGTCAAGATGGAATCCGAGGTGCCTTTGGTTACAGAGCTCCCTGATACGTATCATCTGGTCAAAATCCCAGCAGGCGCCTGCTCCCCTGTTTACAGTGTTTTCTACCTCAACAAGCCGGGTGAATGCCTTATGGGGATCATCAGGGTTGTTTATGTGCTGCTTCACTTCCTCGGCCGTGAATGTTCCATTCTCCGTGTCTATGAGTGCAACCGATGCCCCTGAGTTGAATGCCACTCCGCCACCCTCAAAAAGGTAGACGTGGGCCATCCGGCTGCATATTACCTCATCACCAGGCCTGGTGTGCGCCTTGATGGCAATCTGGTTTGTCATCGTCCCGGAGGGACAGAAAAGTGAACCCTCCATACCGAACATGTCAGCTGCCATCCGTTCAAGTTCATTCACCTCCGGATCCTCGCCGAAGATCATGTCGCCGACACTGGCTTTCATCATCCTTTCAAGCATTCCTGCCGTGGGCCGCGTCACGGTATCACTTCTCAGGTCAATCATCATTTTTGTAATTTGAGAATCTAATATAATTCATTTTTTATCCCTGATTTCGCGGTGGCATGTCACTTCAGCGAAAATTCAATATATTTAACAGCATATAGACCTGTCGTGTCACTATGGAAGTAAAGATTGATCCAGTCTGGAAGGAGAAGCTCAGGGAGGAGTTTGAAAAGGACTATTTCACTGCGCTGACAGCGTTTGTGCGCGAAGAATACCGCACAAGGCAGGTCTTTCCGCCCGGAAACAGGATTTTCAATGCCTTTGATCTCTGCCCGTTTGACAGGGTAAGAGTGGTGATAATCGGGCAGGATCCATATCACAACATCGGGCAGGCGCACGGCCTCTTCTTTTCCGTCAATGACGGGACGGAGTTCCCTCCCAGCCTGGTGAACATATTCAAGGAACTAAACCGCGACCTGGGTGTCCCGGTTCCAAAGTCAGGAAATCTTGAGCGGTGGGCCGGACAGGGAGTGCTTCTTCTCAATGCAATACTTACAGTAAGGGCTCACCAGGCTCTCTCTCACCAGAACAAAGGTTGGGAGCGGTTCACAGATGCGGCTATCAGCGTCCTGAACCGCGACAGGGAGAACATTGTGTTCATGCTGTGGGGTGCCTATGCGCAGAACAAGGGGGCATCAATAGATCCGTCAAGACACCTGGTGCTTAAAACAGTGCATCCTTCTCCCCTCTCCGCCTCAAGGGGTTTCTTCGGCTGCTCTCACTTCAGCAAATGCAATGAATGGCTTTCCGCCAGGGGACTTGAACCTGTAAAGTGGTAAAAGTGCCGGGTGCC
>DAIDJT010000238.1 GCA_027451265.1 Bacteroidales bacterium
TCAGTCCAAATTCATTACATGCTTCCCTGAGTTCTTTCAGAATATCCCCGTTACCGTTTTTCCATGGTGAATTCTTCACGGAATGATCAGTGAAGGCTGAAGGCCAGAGGCAGAAACCGTCATGATGCTTGGCAGTTATTATAACCATCTTCATGCCGGCCTCGCTCAGGACCCTTACCCATTGTTCCGCGTCAAGCGAAACCGGGTTGAAGAGTGCAGGCGACTCCTTGCCGGTGCCCCACTCCATGTCTGTGAAGGTGTTGATGGTGAAGTGGATGAAGGCTGTCATTTCAAGCTTCTGCCACTCAAGCTGCCGGGGATGGGGTATGAGCCTTGCCGCCATCGCCTCCTTAACCCCAAGGGTGGGCTGAACGGGGAAGTCAACCCTGCCGGTGAAGAACTCAGTCTCCCTCTGTCGTGAACAGGAGATAAGCATTGAGGCAGCAAGCGGGGCAAGTATTGCACCTAAGCATAAACCCGACTGTAAGCTTTTCAGAACCCTGTTCATCAGATTTGTTATTTGCCTGATTTTACGAATTTGACATTCCGGAACCGCAGTGCTGACCAGTCATCGTCAATGGCCACCTGGCTGACTCGCCTGAAACCGGTTGATTCAACATTGTCCCAGCCATGGTCCCTGTTGATGTCAGTTGTGTACCTGCGCGATGTTCCTTTCGGGTAGACCATCCACAACTTTCCGTCCTCACTCAGGTTGTGAATGCATGCCGGCCCCAGCTTTTCAACGTCAGCAGATCCGGGAGTAAATGCGATCATAAAATCATAAAGGTAACGGGCGTTGATCTCGGTGTCAATCAGGGCGCCGGGCAGCAACCCGGTGATCCTTTCACGGAACTCCGCCGGAGCATTCAGTACCGCAATCCGTTCCTGCTCACCATATTTGAGCTTCTTCAGTATATCGTCCATTTCATTTTAATTCTTCCCGTGACAAATATACAAATAAGAGAGAATTGCCTGCGTGATGGATTGCCTGAGACATTTTACACATTTTTCCCGTATCTTTGTAATGTCAAAATGGGGTGCCTTACTTAACAGGCTGAGATCATACCCTTACAACCTGATCCGGGTAATGCCGGCGTAGGGAAAGAGAGTAATCATTTCCGGCCTGTATGAACAGCCTCACTTCTGACGATGTGATTCTTAAATGCTTTTAAAATGGTGAGGAAAAAAATGTTTTCGGTTTTTCTGATGATGACTCTGGCTGCCATTGTCTGCGGTCAGCGCCAGAGCGGTGCAGTCACCGGGAGGGTCACAGACGAGGATGGCATGCCGTTGCCGGGAGCAACCGTGGTTCTGGCGGAGACAGGCAGGGGCGTGGCCACTGACAACGAGGGGATGTACACGCTGCGGGGGCTGCGCAACGGTTCATGGACCCTGCACATAAGCTATACCGGCTATGAAGCGCTTGATACAGTGGTGATGGTGAATGGCGCTGCCGTTATTGATGCTGCACTCCGGGAGGCTCTCTACGTGGCAGGCGAGGTGATAGTGAGAGGCAGCCGGGCCGGCACGCGAACACCTATGGCATACAGCACAGTGGGTAACGAAGAACTCCGTGAGCGGGACCTGACAAGGGACATGCCGTATTTGCTGTCACTCACACCATCTGTAGTGGAGACCTCCGATGCCGGAACCGGGATAGGGTATACCTCCCTGCGCATACGCGGATCAGATGCCAGCCGCATAAACATCACACTTGACGGAATCCCGCTCAATGACCCTGAATCACAGCAGGTTTTCTGGGTCGACCTGCCTGACCTGGCTTCCTCCGCGGGAAGTATACAGGTGCAGCGCGGAGTGGGCACATCAACCAACGGCGCCGGTGCTTTTGGCGCTTCCGTCAACATTAGTACAATGACGCCTCCGACAGATGCCGGCGCAGCAGCTGATATTTCATACGGTTCATTCAATACCTCTCGCCTGACGGCGAAGGCATGGACCGGCATGCTGGGCGACAGGTTCAGCATGATTGTCAGGGCATCACAGATCAGGAGTGACGGCTTCGTTGATCACAGTGCCGCCGATATAAAATCCGCTATGGTGTCAGGCCTGTGGTTGGCCCCGTCAGACATGATTCGTTTCAACGTGATCACCGGAAGTGAGAAGACAGGCATCAGCTGGTGGGGTGTGCCAGCGGAGGTGCTGCCCGTCAACCGGAGGTACAACCCCGCCGGTGAGTACACTGATGCAAATGGCGACATCCGTTATTACGAGGATGAAACAGACGTATACACCCAGAACCACTACCACCTCTTCCACACCCACCTCTTCCCGGGAAGTGTGACCCTCAGCACCGGGCTGCACCTTACAACCGGCCTGGGTTATTATGAGGAACAGAAGAGCGACATAAGTTTGTTTGAATATGGTCTCTCAGACATGTTCCCCACTGACCCGATCCTCAGTGAACAGGATATCGTACAACGCAAATGGCTCGATAACCTGTTCTATGGTGCTGTGTGGTCTCTTGTTAAACAGGGGGCAACAACCGAATGGACACTGGGAGGGGCGATCAACAGGTATGACGGAGACCACTACGGGACAATTCTGTGGATGGAAAATCCGGGAGATGTAAGTCCCGGCCATGAGTGGTACAGAAACAGCGGGCTGAAGGATGAAATGAACCTCTACGGTAAGGTCAGCACCACCCTGACGGGCAGCCTCAGCGGTTTTCTTGATTTGCAGATGAGGCATATTAACTACCGCTTCGAGGGTCCTGATGATGACATGAAGGATCTGGGCGGAAGTCACCGTTTCCTGTTCTTCAATCCCAAGGCCGGCCTTTTCTGGAACAACGGCAACGGCAGCGAAGCCTTCGTCTCGGTGGCAGTGGCCCATCGCGAACCCACACGTGCTGATTACAAGGAGGCAGCAGGTGACCCGGCAGCAACGCCGGGAAGGGAGAGACTGACGGATTTTGAGGGAGGTTATACATTCCGGACCTCCGGGGCTGCGCTGGGAGTGAATCTTTATTACATGAGATATCTTGATCAGCTTGTACCCACCGGGAAGATCAGCAATACGGGATACCCTGTCATGACCAACGTGCCTGAGAGCTACAGGGCAGGAGTGGAGTTGTCAGGAAGCTACCGTCCTTCGCCGCTGGCAGCACTGAAAATGAACCTGACTCTCAGCAGGAGCAGGATCATGGACTTCAGGAACTATTACTTCAATTATAACACTGAAGACTGGAGCGAGGAGTATCTCTTCAGTGACCTTGGAACGGTTGACATAGCCTACTCGCCGCGCCTCACCGGGTCTGCGGAACTGGAGGTGAATCCGCTGAAGAACCTTTCGTTCAGCCTGACAGGAAAGTATGTCGGCAGACAGTATTTTGACAATACAATGAGTGCTGACCGGGTCATAGATCCCTACTTTGTAAGCAATCTCTCTTCCGCATACGGTATTAAGTTTAAGAAAGCCGGCGAGCTTACCCTCAGGTTTACGGTAAACAACCTGTTCAATTCACTCTATGAGAATAATGCTTATGGCGGTATGTGGACGGAGGACGGTGAGGAGAAGACATGGGCATACTTTTTCCCGCAGGCGGGAATAAACTGGATGGCCGGTATTTCATTATCTTTCTGACTCTATGGCAACAGACTGGATAGCTGAAAATATTGTCGAGATCTTCGGGGCGGTCACCGGCATTGCCTATGTGATCCTTGAGATCAGGCGCAACATACTGCTCTGGCCCCTGGGGATCATCACCTCGGCGGTGTACATTTATGTCTTTGGCCAGGAAGGTTTCTATGCCAATATGGGACTGCAGTTTTATTACCTTGTAATAAGCATTTACGGCTGGTACATGTGGCGCAGACAGCCGGTGAGGGAACAACCTGACGGAGAATCCGATGTGAAGCGCATAGGGTTTGCAGCGGCAGCCTGGTGCACGGTCTCTGCCATCATACTCTGGGCCGGATTGTGGTTTCTCCTTGACAGGGCAACTGATTCACCTGTTC
>DAIDJT010000239.1 GCA_027451265.1 Bacteroidales bacterium
AGATGTACCGCAGAGGTGGTGAATATGGCGGAGTGAAAGTGTTAAGCAGCGATGTGCTGAAGAAGTACACCACGGTTCAGTTTCCGGGGAATGATAACCGCAGGGCGCTGGGATTCGATAAACCGCTGCTGGGCAATGATACCGTGCCGCCGGAGGAGGCCTACCCCTGCCCGTCAGCGTCACCCTCCAGTTTCGGACACTCCGGGTTCACCGGCACATTTATCTGGTGTGATCCGGACGAGGAGATATCATACGTATTCCTCAGCAACAGGGTCTACCCCACCCGCAACAATAACAGGCTCTCCGATCTCTCCATCAGGGGGAAGATACTGCAGGCAGTGTATGATTCGAGAACCCGATGAATTGCGAGTTGCGAGGTGCGATGTGCGAGGTGAGAATTGCGAGTTGCGAATTGAAAAATATTTCGAAAATCGAAAATCGAAAATCGCAAATCGACAATCGCAAATAAAAAAAGCTGCTCTTCGCAGCTTCTTTTTTCGTGTGCCCAGAACAAGACTCGAACTTGCACACCCTTGCGAGCACCAGCCCCTCAAGCTGGCGTGTCTACCAATTTCACCACCTGGGCGTGGTTTGTGGTGCCCAGAACAGGACTCGAACCTGCACATCATTGCTGACACTAGTCCCTGAAACTAGCGCGTCTACCAATTTCGCCATCTGGGCTTCTTGCCGGAAAAAGGAGACTGTCTGAAAAGTGACGCCGGCCTTCCTTTATCCTTCAATGCGGCTGCAAAAATAAATATTTTTTCTTAATCAAATACTCATTACCTGAAATTGGCAAAAAATATTTGCCCTGTCAGAATCCCGGATCGAGCCGCACACCATTGCTCTCCTCAAAATACTTGAAATAGTAGTAAAGACGCCGTTCAAACGCCAGGCCATAATCAATCGACGGATCGTAATTAATATAGCTTTCATAAAGGCCTCTGTATCGTCTTGCGTTCATGAACCGCTGGTTCCATTCATTTACATAGATCCGGTTTTTACTCCTGTAGTATTCAAGTGAATGCTCGTGCTGTGGTTGCATCAATAACCATGTTTCGAATCCCTGATCCATTACAATGAGTTCATATTCAGTGCTGTCAGATTCGGGCTGTACCTTTAAACCAGCCGGTTCCTGGCCGGTCCTAGGCGAAAAGAGGGCGCAGGCAGGAAGAAACAGCAGGAGAAGGGCGAAATACTTAAGTTTTTTCATAATAACCTCCTTTTTTTTATATTGCTCATCCAACCGAAAAAATTAGCGTGCCGGGATTATCCATTTGCACTTTGTATCTATCTTTGACAGCTTAAATTTAGCAAATAGTCTGCCAAAAACTTGTTCCAGGGAGATGAAAGTCTATAAATTCGGAGGCACCTCGGTAGGCAGTCCTGAACGCTTCAGGGCGCTGATTCCGCTTATCAGCGACGGCGAGACAAAGATAGTGGTACTGTCGGCTATGGCAGGCACAACCAACACCCTGGTTGATATCTCGGGGCTCTATTCATCGGGCGACAAACCGGGTGCAGAAGAGATGACCCGGCAACTGCGCGAGAAATACCATGCCGTTGCCCGGGAGCTTTTCTCCTCTTCCACATGGTCAGAGAAAGCTTCTGATCTGATTGAGGAGCATTTCGGTTACATCTCCGGTCTCTTTTCGCGTGAGTATAGCAGGCATAATGAAAAACGGATCATTGCGCGGGGCGAGTTGCTTTCAACCGGCCTGCTCCATCTGCTTCTCACAGAGGAAGGCATTCCCTCGTGCCTCATTCCTGCGTTGAATTTCATGAGGATAGACAAGGACGGTGAACCGGACTACTTTTATATCAGGGAAAACCTTAAGCGGGAGCTCGCTGCCGTCAAAAACGAAAAGATCATTATCACCCAGGGTTTCATATGCCGCAACGTATCGGGTGAGACTGACAACCTGCGCCGTGGTGGCAGCGACTACAGCGCCACAATCATCGGAGCTGCCATAGGTGCCGGGGAGGTACAGATATGGACTGACATAAGCGGGCTGCACAACAATGATCCGAGGTATGTTGAGAACACCAGGGTAGTCCGCAGCCTCTCCTTCAGCGAAGCGGCCGAGCTTGCCTTCTTTGGCGCGAAGATTCTTCACCCCTCAAGCATCAACCCGGCAAGGATGAAGAACATCCCGGTACGTCTCAAGAACACCATGGAGCCTGGTGATGAGGGCACCCTCATCACCTCGGAAACCACCCTGGAAGACTATACCGCAGTGGCTGCGAAAGATGGCATCACCGCCATACGAATACGTTCTGACAGGATGCTGATGGCTTATGGCTTCATGAGGAGAATTTTTGAGGCTTTCGAAGCCTTCAGGACGCCCATTGACATGATCACCACCTCGGAGGTATCAGTGTCGCTTACAATTGAGGATCCGACATACCTTGATGAGATAGTAAAATCACTCAGCTCCATCGGGCATGTGGAGGTGGACCGTGACCAGACGATAATATGCGTGGTGGGCGACTTTCGTCCTGACCGCGTGGGATCAGCCCCGGAAATATTTGAAGCACTGAACGAGATATCCGTCAAGATGATCTCGTACGGCGGCAGTGACCACAGCGTTTCCATACTTATCAACACAACTGACAAAATTACTGCCCTCAGGGCGCTGAATGAAAAGTTATTTGCACAGAAAGCATGATTATTAAGGAGATTACGGAAGAGCTGGGGAAACTTGAAACCCCTTTTTATTTTTATGACCTGGAAATGCTTCGTGAAACACTCTCCGTGGCATCAGGTGAAGCTGCCAACAGGGGTTTTCATGTTCACTATGCCGTAAAAGCCAACTTCAATCCTGTGATTATGAAGATCATCGCAGGGTACGGATTCGGAGCTGACTGTGTGAGCGGCAACGAGATTGAGCATGCCATTGAATGCGGTTTTCCGGCCGGCAATACGGTGTTTGCAGGTGTAGGAAAGAGCGACAATGAGATAGAGACGGCTCTCAGGCTGGGCATCGGGTGTTTCAACGCAGAATCTGCAGCAGAACTCGAAGTTATTGATGAAATAGCTGGCAGGCTGGGGAAAAAGGCTTCGGTAGCCCTCCGAATAAATCCTAATGTGGAGGCACATACAATAAAACACATTACAACCGGAACCGACGAGAATAAGTTCGGGATAAGAATCCCGGAGCTTGAAGGCGTCCTGGACATGCTGGATGAGCTTCAGAACATTCATTACAGGGGTATTCACTTCCATATCGGGTCACAGATCACTGACCTCCATGTATACCGCAATCTCTGCATCAGGATAAACGAGCTGTGGCAGTGGCTCACTGACAGGGACTTTGAACCTGATGACATAAATGTAGGCGGTGGATTGGGCATCAGCTATGATGATCCGGACCGGTTTCCGGCATTTGCGGAATATTTTGACGTTTTCAGAAACAATCTTGACAGCAGGATACGAAGCACAATCTCCTTTGAACTGGGGCGGTCACTGACTGCAAACTGCGGTTCGCTGATAAGCAGGGTGCTCTATGTCAAACCAGGTGCGGCGGAAACCTTTGTCATCCTCGATGCCGGCATGACTGACCTCATCAGACCTGCACTTTACCATGCCATCCACAGGATTGAGAATCTGACTTCTGCCGGTCAGGGAAGGAAGTACACGGTAGTGGGGCCCATTTGTGAGACCACAGACACTTTCGGAAAAAACATCGCACTTCCTGAAACGCATCGTGGCGACATTATGGCCATTCGTTCCGCAGGAGCATACGGTGAGGTGATGGCCTCCCGGTACAATATGCGTTCCCTGCCCAGGGCAGTGTTCTCCGATGATCTGTAGGAATTTCTGAATTGCGAATTGCGAGGTGCGAATTGCGAGGTGCGAGGTGCGAATTGCGAATTGCGAGGTGCGAATCGCGAATCGCGAATTGCGATTTTTTCAACTATTCTCAAATCGCAAAT
>DAIDJT010000240.1 GCA_027451265.1 Bacteroidales bacterium
AAGGTCCATGTTCGCTCCGGTCCAGAGTGTCATACCCCAGTCGCCACTGGAAGGTATCACTGCCGGCAGTGCCGAATAGGTGGCCAGATCGAAAGAAATGGTAATCCATCCGGGTGTTGACCAGCTGCCGTCCTGATTCTGGATGCCAAGGTGACCGATGTCAATATCCGTTCCGGCGAGCTTCATTGTAAATGCGCCTGTTCCCGGAGCAAAAGGTTTGGTGATATTTACATCCATTTTCAGGTAATGGTCAGCCTTGGTCACTGAAACCTTCGGCAACTGGCTATGGTTGCAGCCCCAGATCCATGTCCACCCGTTCAGGGCAGTCAGTACACCGTGCATGTAGTTGCCGGAGATTGCAATTGCCGGGTTACTGCCCAGCTCAACGGCGCCGCCCCAGTTATCCCATCCGAGATCATGTCCGTCCTGTACTTCGAAACTGTTGATCATGAGTGCCGGATCAACCACAGGATCGGTAGCCCCGAAATAGATCTGCGGGAAAATACCCTGTTCGCCTTCGTAGGTAAGGACCCCGATGGTACCGTATCCGCGAGTGACATTCATAGGTACGTAGACTTCAATCTTCGTATCAGTCTTGACACCATAGGCCGTTGCCGCAATATTCCCCGGGAAGATGAGCTCCTTGACAAGCAGCATGTTGGTGCCGTTGATTGTCAGAATCTTGCCTGGCTCGCCGCGGAACTCGGTGTATGAACCAAATGTAGGCAGGTTGGCAAGAAGGGTGAAATCAATGGCTGATACAACCTGTGTACCGTTCTTTGTAACAATTGTAATCCTGCCGCTCTTGGCTCCGACGGGAACAGTCACGGCAAGTGAGGTTTCCGTTCTTGCACCTATCGTTCCCTCGATGCTGCCGGTGAACACAACCTTGGTCACGAGGTCAAGGTCAGTGCCTGTCAGTGTAACCGTGGCATTGGCCCTGGCCGAGGTGGGGGTGAATGAAGAGAATGCCGGGACTATCATTGTAAGATTTGGTCCGGCAATCTGCTTGTCAGCTTTTGTGAAGAATGTCACAACGCCGTCAACTGCATCATTCGGGACAGTCACGAGTATCTCGGTGGCTGTGCCGCCTGCCTTGATGGTTCCCTGCTTGTTGCCACCGAATATTACATGGTCAATCAGGTCAAGGTTGGTGCCGGTCACAGTGATATCCTGTCCGTTTTTCAGCGTCACCGGGGTGACGGAGAGGGTCGGGACAACCATCACAAGGTCAGTTGCAGTGCTCACTTCAACACCTGATGCAGGTACCATTATCACCTTGCCGTCTTTGGTGTCATCGGGGACAGCCAGCACAATCTGGGTTGCGGTACGTGACACGAAGTTTGCAGCCTGAATCACCTTGCCGCCGCCAAGCTTGACTGATAGTACCAGGTCAAGATTGGTACCTGCAATGGTGAGGTTCGTCCCTGCCTTGACCGGGTTGGGTGTTACGGATGTGAAAGCCGGAAGGGTAACCGTGAGGCTTCCTGATGAATAAACAATTATGGGCTCCTCTGCACCGTTAGAGACAGCTATCTTACCGGTCTGTGCTTCAGCGGGGATAACCAGCTTAATCTCTGTCCGGGTGTGAGTGATGAAATCATCCGCAGTCACAGTGACACGGTCAGTCAGTATTACCTCTTCCACGAGGTTCAGGTAGTCACCGGTGATTGTCAGCTGGTCACCCGCCTTGACTGTTGCGGGGGTAAAGCCGGCAATTGAGATGGGTTCTGAAAAACCGATGGTTGTTTTGGTGGTGATGTCACCGTCAGGGGTTTTCAGCACCACATAACCGGGCATGGCTTCCTGTGGAACGGTAAGTGTCAGCAGCCGGGCTTCCTTTTTCGTAAACGAACTAATGGTGATATTGTCAGGCAGTATCACTGCCGTCACCTTGTCAAGGTTCAGCCCGATGAATTTCAGTTCAGCTCCCCTGGCAATCGGCATTGGCCCGAAGCTCTGGAGAACCACCTTTGTTTCTTCCTCTTCCTTTCCCTCGCATGAGGTGAACAGGAGACCGGCACCGACCACGCAGAGTGTCGCGAAGAGCAGCGCCAGGTTGCGGAATTTTATTTGAATTTTATGCATTGCGATTCTTTTTTCGGTTGATGTTACTTCGGTACCACACGTATGTTGTCTATGCATAGGTGCGGGGTGCATTCCTTACCATCCACACCGCCGTGCCACAGATAGAATGTCAGGCCGCGTATCATGTCAGCAGTGAGTTTGTTGGCGCATGCCGCACCGTCGGAGGTGTAGTTGAACTCTGAGAGCGGTACTGAGACAGTTACCCAGCCGTCAGTCTTGTATGTGCCTGTTGCCTTCCATGGATTCCAGACACCTCTTGGTACCGAGGCATCTGCAATGTAGCTGTTTGCTCCGGTGATTGAGTATGGTGTAAAGATCATCTGCAATGCACCTGACTCCCATGCCTCAACAACATAGATCTCGAACTTGATCTCACCATCCTTCAGTTCACCTGTATAGACTGGCTCATTGGGCCTGCCATTGGCCTGCGGCCAGTAGTTGAAGCTGAGGCCGTCCTCGTTCCAGACACTGCCGGCTTTGGCAGGCATTGTGCCCGAGAAGCGCACGTAGTTACCGGAAATTCCGGCAGGGTTTGAGTTACCGATCACTCCTGAACGCCATCCGCCGGCAGCTGTCAGGTTGTCAAAGTTAAGGATGATGTTCCTGTCATCGCGGAAGAAGAAGCGAGAACGGGTTGAGCCATAGAGTGATTTGACCTGTATCTGGCCGGGGCCGACACCTGTGGGTACCGTTACCTGTATCTCATTGATGGTTGAGCTCACTATTGTTCCCGGCACGTTTCCGGGGAAGAGTACAGTAAGGGGTGAGGCGGGGTCATCAACGAAGTAGTTGCCTTTTATCACAGCCGTCCCGCCGTCAGCCACGTACTCGCACACCATCCTGTCAACCAGCGGAGCGGGAACGTCAACGCCAAAGGTATACTTCAGCGTATCCTGCTTGTTCATGTTGATCAGGTACAAGTAATTGGTAACCGTTGCGGGGATCACCTGGGGTACAGATACAATGATGTTTGTCGGGGTGACCAGGTTTGGATTCAGCCCGGCCTTCTGGTCATTGAACCAGACCTCATCAACATTGCCAAGGTTCTTCCCGATTATGACTATGTTGTCACCCATGAAGGCATGGGCCACCAGTGAGTCGGACTTGGCGGGGTCTGCCTTGCGGATGTAGAAGATCTCAGGCATCGGCATATCTTCCTCATTGCCCTCGCATGCCTGGAAAACCATTCCTGCGGCTCCCGTAATGAGCAGCAGCAATAATGCCGATAATGTATTGTTTATTATCTTTTTCATATCAGGTATCATCTATTTGGTGTAATAGGGTTGAGGATCTTCGTTCAGCAAAGGATCCTGAAGTACCTCTGAAGCCGGTATCGGGAGGAACATCTTGTCCTCGGTAAAGTTGGTTACACGGAACGGGTTACCGGGCATGGTGCCCCTGTTCTGTGCTTCAATGATCTGCTTGGCTTTAGCGAAACCCTGGCGGGTGATGTCAAACCAGTAATCGCCTTCAAAGGCAAACTCTACCCGGCGTTCCTTCATGATATCATTAAGTGTCAGAACCTCTTTTACGGGGAGTCCTGCGCGCAGGCGCACCTTGTTGAATGCCTCCAGCGCAGTTGCATCGCTGGTTGAAGCTGCATCACCAAGGGTTGATTCGGCATAGATAAGGAGGATGTCAGCATAACGCAGCATCATGAAGTTGATGCCGGTGTTCATGCCGATGACCTGCTCGCCGCCATACTTCTGGCCCGGGCCTACAACATACTTCGCAATTGTTGAACGGGTTCCGTTAAGTGAGCCTCCCTTTTTGGTATCCTGGATTGTATCATACCTGTAGCCGTCCTTCATAAACTCATTATAGGCAGCATCA
>DAIDJT010000241.1 GCA_027451265.1 Bacteroidales bacterium
AAAGGGCATCACGCACAGCCACGGCATGCGATACCGGCACAAAGGTGACAAGCTTCAACAGTCTCCCCTTCAGCGGCTCCAGCACACGGATTTCATCCAAACCGATCTTTTCTGCAAGCACCCGGCTCACACCGCTGCCCCAGTTGTCAAAACTGGTATGCGCGGAATATACGGTTATATCATTCCTGATTGCCGATGCAACGCAGTTCTCGCTGTTGCTCCCGTATACCAGGCGGGTCAGCGGCCTGAAGATAAGAGGATGATGTGACAGCACCAGGTCAAAGCCCCCTTCAACCGCTTCCTCAATTACCTCATGAGTCACATCCACGGTCAGAAGAACCGAAGAAACAGTTGCAGCGGGATCACCCACCTGCAGACCGCTGTTGTCATAATCTTCCTGCAATGACTTCGGGATCAGCCCCTCGAGCCACCTTACAAATTCAGCAACGGTGACAGTCATAAAATCACTTGATTTCGTCCCTTATATCCACAAGCATAGCCCTGATGTTGCGGAGGGTGTCTGCTATCTCGAGCCGGTAGTCGGCATCGTCACGGTTGGTTTTGAGGTATTTCTTTGCCCGTTCCAGGGTCATGCCCCTCTCTCTCAGCAGATGGTAAATGAGCTTAAGGTTCTTCAGGTCTTCCGGCATGAAAAGCCTGTTCCCCTTATTGTTCTTTTTTGGTCTGAGGATATCAAACTCCTTTTCCCAGAAACGTATTGTAGATACAGGCTCTGAAAACATTTCGGCTACCTCACCGATCTGGTAGAAGAGCTTTTCCACTTTCTTTTCCCTGTAAGGCATGATCAGCTAAATGAATCAGTCGAATGTCTGACCGCTCTTGCCGGAGATCTCAAGCATTCTCTCATATTCCTCAGGAGTGAGGTCATTGAAATAATATAGAGCCGGGTTGACGGAATTGCCGTTCACATGAACCTCATAATGAAGGTGAGGTGCGGTGGAAAGACCTGTACTTCCAACGAACCCGATAATGTCACCCCTCTTGACCTTCTGCCCTTCCCTGACATTGAAATGGTCGAGATGCGCATAAACGGTCTGGTATCCGAAGCCGTGATCAATGATCACATGGTTCCCCAGTTCCCGTCTGGCAGATTTGACCGTGCTCACCACACCGTTGCCGGTAGAATATACATCCGTACCGGTAGGGGCGGTAAAGTCCATCCCCGCATGAAACTTTGAAATCTTGTAAATCGGGTGAATGCGGTAGCCAAATCCTGATGCAGTACGTTTAAGATCCTGGTTTGAAACCGGCTGTATTGCCGGAATGCTGCCAAGCATCTCCTCCTTCTCCTTTGCGTAGGCTATCAGCTCATCAAACGACTGAGACTGAACATATATCTTCTTCCTGATCCCGTCAAGCCGCCTGGCGGTTTCCACAACCAGCTCGGAATTTGAAAAGCCTTCCAGCTCCTCATACCTGTTTACTCCTCCGATTCCTCCCTGGCGGTAAGATGAAGGGACCGGCTCTGACTCAAAAATCGTCCTGTAAAGGTTGTCATCAGTCTCCTGCAGGTGGGTAAGCACCTTCTCCACATTCTCCATCTCCCTGTTCATGAGCTCATACTGTAGGGTGAGCTGCGCTATCTCCCTCTTCAGGGCCTTTTCCTTGGGAGAATCAAAGATGAATGCGAAAATGAAACCGTAAATACCGGCAAGGAACAGGGATGCGACGAAATACCCGAAAAGCCGAAGGAAGGTCTGTCTGAGGCCCAGCCTGATCCTGTCAAAGCTGAGTGTCTCATGATTAAACTTGTACTTTGTCTTTGGCATCTTTTTGGATGGCATTCTCTATGCCATGCAAACATAAGAAATAATAGCAAAATACAAAAACAGTCGTACCTGCTGAATACGTTAAAATACAATTAAAAATTTAATCAGGGCTTGCTCAGGTAGTCGAGCATCAGGAAATATTCATCTTCCGTCAGGTTATCCTGAAAGTACCACAGGGGATTCACATGCGACCCGAAAAGATCAATCTGGTAATGAAGGTGCGGACCGGTTGAAGTGCCCGTATTGCCTGACAATCCGATAAAATCACCGCGTGTTACTTTCTGTCCGCGGCGGACGTTGAACTCACTCAGGTGTCCGTAAATTGTGCGGTACCCGTACCCGTGATCAATAACGACCTTTATTCCGTAACCGTCATGATCATTTCCGGCATAGGCCACTATTCCGGCGCCGGTAGCATGAACTTCCGTGCCGACAGGACAACGGAAGTCCTGTCCGAAATGCCAGCGCGGAGACCCGAGAACAGGATGCTTTTCACGGAATTTCATGCCGTCACCAAGACCCATTGTAACGTTTACCGGTCTTATATAAGGCAGGTGTGCCCACATCTCCTTCCACTCATCAGCTCTCGCGGTCACCTCCGTAAAGGAGTTGTACTGAATGTTTGTCTGCGTTCTCAGGTCGTCAAACTTCGACCTCACCCTGATCATCAGGTCAGAGTTCATGTAACCTGTCATGTCGGCCGTTCTGTTGGTACCACCAGCACCACCCTCTGAAATATCAGCCGCGATAAGAGGCATGTCAAGCACTGCCCTGTAAGAGGTGTTGTCAGAAGAACGCATGTCAGCCAACGCAGATGAAGAACCGTCAATATGTTTCTCAAGCAGTGTATAACGCAGCCTCAGCTCCTCAACCTGCTGCTGCAGAACCTCTTCCTTGGGGGAGTTGAAAAACTTTTGAAAAACAAGACTGTATAGAAAGGTGGCACCTATTGAAAGTGAAAACCAGAGTGCAAACCGGAGAAGTTTTTCACTCCCCTTCCGTCTGTGCTGCATGAACTGCAGGTTCACATGATCAAAAACGTAATTCTTCTTTCTGGGCATCAGCAGATCCGTGGCTCCCCCACCATTTTAAGATGACTATTCTGCAAACGTAAAATATTTGATTTAATTTTACGCACCCAAATGAAAATAGTTTCAAACCGGGCTGTGAAGTTAAAATGAAAGCAAACGAAATAAGAGAGGAATTCCTCAGTTTTTTCAGGTCAAAGGAGCATAAAATAGTGCCATCGGCACCGATGGTCATCAAGAATGATCCCACACTGATGTTCACCAATGCCGGGATGAACCAGTTCAAGGACATTTTCCTGGGAAACCAGCCGGCAAAATACAAAAGGGTTGCAAACTCGCAGAAGTGCCTGCGCGTTTCAGGCAAGCACAATGACCTTGAGGAGGTAGGACTTGACACCTACCACCATACAATGTTCGAGATGCTTGGCAACTGGTCATTCGGTGATTATTTCAAAAAGGAGGCAATAGAGTGGGCATGGGAGTTCCTGGCAGGCCGGCTTGGAATTCCGGTGGAACGGATCTATGCCACGGTATTTGAAGGTGACCCGGTGGAGGATGTTCCGCGTGACAACGAAGCTGCATCGCATTGGGAGCGGTGTTTCGCCGGCGCTGAAAACCATATCCTCGACGGGTCAAAGAAGGATAATTTCTGGGAGATGGGTGAGACCGGCCCATGCGGACCATGCTCGGAGATACACGTTGACATCAGGTCTGAGAGCGAAAGGGCGGTCACTCCGGGGCACCTGCTCGTGAACAAGGGCCATCCCCAGGTGATTGAGATATGGAACCTGGTGTTCATCCAGTACAACCGCCGTGCGGGAGGTGAACTCGAACTTCTTCCTGACAGGCATGTGGATACCGGTATGGGATTCGAGCGTCTGTGCATGGTCATACAGAACAAAAAATCAAATTATGACACTGATGTCTTCCAGCCTCTCCTGTCGGCCTCTGCAGAAGTCACCGGCAAGCCTTACGGACAGAATGCCGGCTGGGACATCGCCCACCGCGTCATTGCTGATCACCTTCGGACAGTGGCGTTCTCTGTCGCTGACGGCCAGCTGCCGTCAAACAACAGGGCCGGCTATGTCATCAGGAGGA
>DAIDJT010000242.1 GCA_027451265.1 Bacteroidales bacterium
TTTTTTTAGATTAACATATAAAGTTGAATTGGATATCTTGCTTAACTTGAAAGTATTTGCCCCATCCAGTACCTTTTTTTCAAGATCGTAAGTAAACACATTTTTATCTGGGTATTGACTTGGATTAATTTTATTACAACACACAAGAATAAAACTAAGTAATAAAAAAGCTAAAGCCTTCTTAATCTTCTTTATATGAGAAACATAAGTTTTTGATCTCAGCACCTCAATCATTGTAATCGAATATGTTTAATTAATGATAAAGTACCAATCTAAGCTTCATTATTTGAAGAGTGCTTACCAAATATAGCATATTTGAGTGAAACACCAGATGCTTTTCAATTTAAATTGCCATATATTTTGTGAAATATACCTAAAATGATTCCCGGGCTTTCGATATTTACTTTTTGATCCATTCAGCCACGGAAAGAACGGTTCCGTAGCTTTTCAGGGTTGCAAGTGTGGAGGCGTGAACGTCAGCCGCTGAAACCTCCCGGTCACCGAATCTGAGGTTACGGGTGGCGCATGCATCACGAAGCAGTATCACACCGTATCCGTAGTCATGTGCTGCCCTGACCGCGGCCTCCACGCACATCTGGGTCTGCATCCCGCAGATCACAAGGGTATCAATGGCGAGGCCGTCAATATACTCCTTCAATCCTGTCCCCAGGAAACTGTTCACCTCCTCCTTGACAAAGATCTTTTCCCCGGCTGCCGGCTTGACAATTTCATTTATTTCCATTCCGGAAGCAGACTTATGCTGTATGAAAATCACGTGATTGCCCTTCTCCCTGGCTTCCCTGATTGCCTCCGCAGCCTTTTCTGCCGCTTTTTCAGGCTCAACCAGTTCAGATCGCCCTCCCGGGAAATAAAAGTTCTGCACGTCGATGACAAGCAGCGCATACTCTTTCTGTGCCGCCGCATACTGAAAAGCTGCAAGGAGGACAATTGAAAGGATGAAACTCTTCATGATTACCCTATAGTTGAATACCCAAAATTAGTAGCTTTAGCGGACTTATTTTATTTGTACAGTATGAAACTCTCCAAAATCCCTCTTCTTGGCAAGGTTGTAATCGCAATTATCCTCGGAATTGTCATCGGACTGATTGCCCCGGCCTGGTTTGCCCGGATTTTTGCAACATTTAATTCGCTGTTCGGCAATTTCCTGTCATTCATTATTCCGCTACTTATCGTCGGGCTCATTACCCCAGCCATTGGTGAATTGGGGAAGGGGGCCGGAAAATTGCTGGCTCTTACGGCGCTGATTGCTTATATCTCGACCCTGTTCTCCGGCTTCTTCACCTTTTTATCGTGCCAGACTATCTTTCCTCACATTCTTTCGGGAGGAATAGATACCGGTGCTCTGACCGGAGTGGAGGAGATCAAAATTGACCCGTTCTTTACAATCGGGATGGCACCGGTGATGGAGGTGATGACGGCACTCATCCTCTCATTCTGCATTGGCCTTGGCATCACTTTCCTGAAAGGCGATACCCTGCAGAAATCGTTCCTGGAATTCAGGGAGATAATAACAATGATTATCAAAAACATTATAATCCCGTTTCTGCCTCTCTACATTTTCGGGATGTTCCTATCCATGTCAGTTTCGGGCCAGGTTTACTCAGTAATAGTTCTGTTCCTGAAGGTTATACTTGTAATCTTCATTCTTCACGTATTGCTGCTTATAATACAGTTCCTTGTTGCGGGAGCAATATCGGGACGGAACCCCATGAAAGCGCTCAAGGGGATGTTGCCGGCCTATGCAACCGCGCTGGGTACTTCATCCTCCGCGGCTACTATCCCTGTCACACTGCAGTGTGCGATCAGCAACAATGTCAATCCAAGCATCGCATCCTTCACCGTACCGTTGTGTGCAACAATTCACCTTGCCGGCAGTACGATGAAGATCACTGGATTCGCACTTGCAATCCAGTACTTTTTCGGCATTCCGGTTGATCCGGTCACCTTCATCGGGTTTATTTTCATGCTTGGGATAATTATGATTGCTGCTCCCGGTGTTCCGGGGGGTGCAATCATGGCAGCTGTCGGCATACTACAGAGTATTCTTGGCTTCAACGAGCAGATGATAGGACTGATGATCACGCTTTACATTGCGATTGACAGTTTCGGAACGGCATGCAATGTGACAGGTGATGGCGCAATAGCCCTTATCGTGGACAAAATATCAAGGAAAAAACCATCAGTTGCCTGACTTGATTGTAAGTGATAATCAGAAGATCGGTTCCCATGCAACTTAGCCGATAAAAGATTGTTATTTCTTCAGAAACAAAAACAGCTTGCAGACCGGATGAAGATTTTCAGATACATTGCACCGGCGGTCTTTACCGCAATTTTACTTTCATCATGCAGTAACCTCAGGAGTGAGAGAGACAAACCGTACGTCGTACTGGTTTCTCTTGATGCCTTCAGGTGGGATTATGACTCGATTCATGGCACCCCGGTGCTTGATGACATCGCCCGTAAAGGGGTGACAGCCACACGGCTGATACCGTCATTTCCGACAAAAACCTTCCCGAACCATTATTCAATCGCAACAGGCCTGTATCCTGATCATCACGGGCTGGTGAACAACAGCTTCTATGCACCGGATCTGGATCTTGTCTACAGAATAGGTGACCGTGCCATGGTATCAAACGGAGCTTTTTACGGTGGCGAGCCGATGTGGGTCACCGCCAGGAAACAAGGGATGAAGTCTGCTTCGTTCTACTGGGTGGGCTCCGAAGCCCCGGTTCAGGGGATCCAGCCGGATTACTGGAAGCCGTATGATGAGGAGGTACCCTTCGGTGACCGTGTTGACACTGTACTGAAGTGGCTCACACTGCCCAAAAATAAAAGGCCCCATCTGGTAACACTCTATTTCGAGGAGCCTGATGCCGTAAGTCACGGTTACGGCCCACTTTCGCCGGAAACCGGAGCAATTATCAGGAGCCTGGACAGCCTTCTGGGTGTTCTCCGCGCCGGGATTGCCAGGCTGCCCAATGCAGGGAACATCAACCTGATCGTTCTTTCCGATCACGGAATGACAGAGGTGGATGAATCGCGCTACAACTACATATTTGATACCCTTCCCCAGAGGATGGTGAAGAGAATCTACGGGGGTAATCCCGTCTGGGCCATTGAGCCCGCTGAAGGGAAGCCAGACAGTGTGCTTCTTCTGCTAAATATGCAGAAGGGGATGAAAGCCTGGAAAAGGGAGGACCTGCCGGCCCATATGCATTACGGAACTCACCAGCGGATTCCTGAGATAGTCCTGGTTGCCGATCCGGGCTGGACTGCAGGCATAAGGCCGGAACCCCGGGGTGATACCCGTGGAGATCATGGTTATGACTGGCTGTGCCCTGACATGCACTCGGTCTTTTATGCCGAGGGACCTGCCTTTAAGAAGGGCTTCAGCGTTGACACACTGTATAATGTTGATATTTATAATATTGTGACCGGAATCCTTGGCCTGGTCGCGGCTCCCAATGACGGCAACCCTGATCGGATTGGTCCTCTGTTCAGATAATCTTTGTCGGCAAAAGAACACAAATCCACTTTCCTGATTGCCTCAGGCCAGTAAGGTCTGGTAAAATAAATATACAAATTACACTATAGTAATATAAATAGTGTATATTTGCAGCAGGTATTCAACTGAAAAATACCCGGGAATTCAATGACGGCGAGGAAAGAGAAATATGCGGCAAAAGCAATGGGGGTCTTCAGACAGTATGGTCTTCATCTTTCGATCGATGAGATTGCAGATAAGGCAGGTGTCACAAAAAAGACCCTTTATAATCATTTTGAATCTAAGGAAGGACTCCTGAAATTCTGCCTGCAGACTTTTGTCCATGACCTGGAGAAAAAGATTTCCATAATGTATTCTGAAGATGTCGATGCAATTGAG
>DAIDJT010000243.1 GCA_027451265.1 Bacteroidales bacterium
TCGGTTTCGGAGACTGGTATCAGTCGCACGAGGATTACGGAGTCACCAACCCGGATATAAATAACCGTTTTTACATTTTTGATCCGGCTGACAACAGCTGGGAAACCATCAATAATGTTGCGTCGCCGCCGAGGACATTTGCACTCTCCTTTTCAATCGGGGGGAAAATTTATGTCGGAGGGCACCAGATATATCATTGGTATGACTTCTGGGAATATGATCCCCTTCTTGATCAATAAATATGTATGATGATCAGAGCTCTCCTTAAATATTCATTAATAGTTTTTGCTCTTCTCTTTGCCGGCTGCGAAGATGAGCGGGTGCCGCGTGATTACCCGCGCGTCAGAACCCTGCCGGTTACAAACATTACGGAGGAAGGTGCGCTCTTCTCCGCAGAGGTTTATGAGCCTGGGAATGTTGAAATTACCGAACACGGATTTACCTGGTCATCTGGCAACCCGGACGTCACCCATAATGACAGGATATTTCTTGGCGCTCTCGCAGGCGTCGGACAGTATTCCTCGGAGATAATGACTGCCCTGGAAGCAGGGCTGAAATATAGAGTGGCTGCCTTCATCAGGGCAGGTGAATATACTGTCTACGGCAACACGGTTGAGTTTGAGAGCCTGGGCAGCCAGGGGCCGGTAATAACCGGATTTACCCCTGAAAGAGCACTTTGCGGTGATACTGTCCTCATCAGGGGGAGGAATTTTAGCTGGGTAAGGGAGTCCAACAAGGTTTTCTTCAATGAAACAAATGCAACACTCTGCGGTCAGGTTACTGATACGACAATCCTTGCGGTTGTGCCCTATTCACTTATGGTGCCTGAACAAACAATCAGCCTGGAGATTGCCGGCAACCGGACAACATTTATTGACAGGAAACTCCTGGTAGATCTTCCGGTGGTGGAGGAGATCACCCCTGTCTCAGCGCACTGGGGCGACACCGTCGAAATTACCATCAGGAATCTGAAGCCATGGCTTAACGTCCGGATTCTGTTTGGTCCGGTGATTCTTGTACCTGTGGTCCCATTCGATGGTCAGAAAGTCAGTTTCGTTGTACCATGGGAGACATCCTTTCCCGAGACCCAGGTGAAAATAGCTGCATCGGAAGCCCAATTCGCAGCCCCTGCACCCTTTCTGCTTCTGCCACCGGTAATTGATCGCATCTCTCCTCCTGATGGACTATGGTCAGACAACGTGATGCTGCATGGTTCATTCAACAGGTTAAAGCAATACTCCTCCGTCAGATTCGGACAGCATGATGCACAGATCTTGTATGCCTCTAGTGATACTCTGATCGTCAAGGTGCCTGAAAGTCTTAATGTTACACCGGCCGAGGTGGTTTATTCCTATCTTCGGTTGTCTTCGGCACCGGCACAGTTTTCTCTCAAGCCTCCTGAAATCACCTCAGTATCACCCATGAACGGTCCTACTGGTACTTATGTAACAATAGGTTGCAAAAACATTAAATATTCATTTGTTTCCGTATTCCTTAATGATGTCGAGATAGGGTGGACTGCCATGGGGGGCAGCAATTATAACAATACGTACCTTGAGAGCCTTATCAAAGGCAGTATAAACGGACCAGCATATTTCAGGGTGACCGTTTGCGGCCAGTCTGACATGTGGGACCAGCCGTTCATGGTGGAGAATCCGTATGTTGTTTCATTTTATCCGCACACGGCAATACCCGGGGATACAATTACCATTGTTGCTGAAAATTTCACTGAATACTACACATATTTCAATCTCCAGAGTAATATGCCTGTGCTGTCACGGAGCGGGAATGAGTTCAGGGTTGTATATCCTGACTGTGATCACGTCAGCGGGCCGATTTATGTAACCTGCTTCAATAACTCCCAGATATCAAAGATACCCTCGGAGGACTACCTGACGCAGCGCCAGCCCGTGATTTCTTCGGTCACTCCCATGGAGGCAAGATACCTCGATGAGGTGACTGTGAGAGGCGAGAATTTCAGTCTTATCAAAGAGTATAATCATCTTTCAGTCAATGGGGTTGAAGCCGAGCTAACCTCATGTTCCAGGGATGAGCTGAAATTCAGAATGCCTCTGCTTCCGGCAGGTGACTACCCTGTCGAATTACAGCTGGGAGGGTACAGGTTGAATGCCGGGCAGCAGTTAACCTCCCTCTCTGCATGGGAGCGCCTGCCTGATCTCCCGTTCAATAACCGGGAATCATTTGTAATGGACTTCAACGGTGACATATTGGTTGCTGCCTCTCCGGATTATCAGTCGACAGTGATTGACAGAACTATCTACAGGTATGATCCTGACATTGGAAAATTCAACTCCCTTGGCAGTAAAATATCCTGCATTGCGACATACTACGGGCTTGTTGTAAAAGGAGACAAAGCATATATATCGAGAATCAACGGTACATTGCCTCCGGTCCTTGATGTTTTTGACAGAAACACTCTCACTCTCTCCAGGGTTTCCGATCTGCCTGCCTCAGGAGGCTACTCCTACTGGCTGATGGATGGTGACAGCATTTTGCTGGCCGGTCTGGGAACGTCTCACTGGAAGTTCAGTCTGTCTTCAGGCAGATGGACCAGGCTGAATGATCTCCCGGGGCAAACCAACCAGGGGCATGTTTTCACAATTGACGGGAGGAATTATATTATAACACCCCAGGCGAGGCTGTATGAATATGACGCTGCTGATGACAGTTGGATACTGAGAAGCTGGCCCTCTTTCTCCTGGCTGTTCCATGAGCACAGTGAGACTGTAGTTTGCAACAATAAAGCCTATGTCTGCTTTGGTTATGTAGGCTCGGCCCAAATTGCAGTATATGACCCGGTGACAGATACATGGGAACGGGTTGATGGTATTGCTTTCCCTGTACCAAGAGAAAATGTGCTCGCATTCAGCCTGGGCAACAGGCTCTTTCTCGGGGGAGGTAACAATTACCTTGACTTCTGGTCTTTTGATACCTTATTTGAATAGTTATAACTATAGTATAATGAGAGAATTTACCTTAAGAAAATGCCTTGTCCCATTACTGTTGCTTCTGTTGACGCAGCCGGCTGTAAGCCAGATCAGGGATATCACCTTCGGCGAGATACCAAAGGAAGACCTGGAGATGGCTGAGTATGCACCTGACCCATCAGCCGATGCCGTCATCCTTGAAAACTATGCCAGCACAGGCATGCGGTCAGGCGAGAAGATTCTTGCAGTCACAGACTGTCATATACGGATAAAAATTATAAATAATGACGGACTTGACTATGCCAACGTCGAACTGCCTTACTGGAGCGGTGACAGGATAATTGGGCTGAAAGCAGCTTCCTATAACCTGGAGGACGGGAAAATCGTGCAGAACCTGGTTGACAAAAAGAGCTATTACCGTGATAATACAAGCCGTTACCGGAACATTCTCCGCTTTTCGGTTCCAAACGTAAGACCGGGAACAGTGATTGAATACAAGTACACTCTCGAGAGCCCTGACTATTTTTCACTCTATACCTTTAAATTCCAGGAGGAGATTCCTGTCAGGAGATGCCTCTTCCGCGTTGAGTTCCCGGGTTACTTCGAATACAAGTTCGTTACAGGCGGTGATTTTGAAAACATAATCTACAGGTCCGATCAGAAAAGGGTGATGTTCGGAAACAGCTCACTTGAGGGGTTCTCAGGCACATGGCGAGGCAACAATGTGGCGGCATACCGTGAGGAGCCTTTCAGCACCGGATCTGATGACTATTACTCGCACGTCGGGTTTGAACTCTCTAAGATCAATGTTCCGGGGTATTATTTCGAGGATGTTTCACCTACCTACCAGAAGTTTTCGGAGAAACTCCTTAACAGGGATGATTTCGGCGGTTACATAACGAAAAGTTCTGTTGTGAGGAAGAAAGCGGAGGAG
>DAIDJT010000244.1 GCA_027451265.1 Bacteroidales bacterium
TCGTCCCGTGCTGATTGTAGTAATGCATGAAAATTTCTTCAAGGGGAGGCTCCTCAATGGTCAGGTCAGAGATAGTCCTTCCGCTCAAAACAGATATAAGACTTTTCATGTCTCCTGAATAGATGAGATCCACGGCTCTCTCAGAAGCAGCAACCCTGTTCACGATACCCGGCAGGCTTTCAAGACTCTTCAGGCTTTCTGCTGCATTTTCGGAAAATTCAATGTGTATCTTCCTTAGCTGTTTCTTCCGCAGCGTCTCTATCTCTTCCACATTTACAATCTGTCCTTCCCTGATTATTGCCACGCGCCTGCAGAGCATCTGCACATCACTGAGGGTGTGTGAGGAATAGAAAACGGTCATGCCCTTGCTGTTCCCGGAACGAAGCAGGTCAAAGAACCGCGACTGCATCAGCGGGTCAAGCCCGGTGGTGGGTTCATCAACTATCAGCAGCCGGGGATCATGAAGGAAACTTTGGATGATGGAAAGCTTTTTCCTGTTCCCTGACGAGAGGTCAGCGATCTTCCTTCCGGGCTCAACTTCAAACAGCTCCATCAGCTCACCAATTCTTCCTTCCGCATCCGCGACATTGTAAAACGCAGCAGAGTAACGAAGGAACTCCACCGATGACAAATCAGGATAGGGATTCGCTTCTGATGGTATATAGCCGGTCAGATCCCTGATCTTTTTGGAATCCTTCACCGTGTCAAGTCCCATTATCTGTGCGGTGCCGCTTGTCGGGAAGAGCAGGTTGAGCAGGACACGTATGGTGGTAGACTTCCCGGCGCCGTTAGGACCGATAAAACCGAAAATTTCTCCCTCTTCAACCTGCAGGTTTATGTTCTCGATTCCGCGGTCCCTGCCATACCTCTTTGTGAGGCCGGAGATCTGAATTGCAGGATTATTCATACCAGGTCACATGCCTCCGGCGGCATCCATTTGGCATCCTTACCTTCCCACTTGATGTTGCATCCGATCGGGTTGGTGACCGGAACGCTGATCTCCATTCCTGAGGTGAGTTCCTCCAGCGCCCTTTCAAGGTCATTTACGGTCATCCGCGAGGTGTCCCTCGGAGAATCAACTCCCCTGCCGGTATAGACCAGCTCCCGGTCACGATTAAAGACGAAGAAGTGCGGCGTTTTCAGGCCGCCGTAAGCCTTCACCACCGCCTGATCCCTGTCATACAGGTATTTCCACGGAAAATTGTGCTGCTTCATTCTCGCCACCATGTTGGGAAAACTGTCCTCCTCATATGTATGCTCACTGTTGGAGTTGATGCCGACGAAAACCACGCCTCTGTCACTGAATTTTTCCGCTGTGGCCCTGGTGACCTCATCTGAACCGGTTACATACGGACAATGGTTGCAGGTGAAAAAGATCACCAGGTATGGATGATCATCAAAGTCTGACAGGCTGTATTCCCTGCCGTCAGTGGCCGGGAGCCTGAAATCTATGGCCTTCCGGCCTGGTAGAATTGTATAACTCATTGATTATTATCATTATAGGTTATTCAATCTGTTTTACGAAGACAATGCTGGGTACCGGCCTCTCAACCTTCCCGGATGGTCTGTTGACAATACCGCTGAGACCCTCTCCCTTCACGTAAAGGGCTGTTGACCCGCCGCCGTCAAGGTTGAGTATTTCAGTACAGCCAAGGCTCCGCGCCAGCGCCCTCAGCTCAAACAGGCTCATGCCATCTGCATAGCCGGGTTGCCTGCCGTCAACGGCTATAAAGAGAACATGCCTGTCACCGGTTATTCCCACAAGAGAACGGGGGTGACGGTTCTTGTTGAAGTTGATGCTGTCAAGGGTCATCTCCATGCCGTCATCCATCAGCAGCGGGCCGCTGACAATAGCGTCTTCAGAATTAACAATCCCTGCGTCCTCTTTCTCCGGACCCCATCCTGAAATATCAACTGTCTCGCCGGTGGCTGCGAATACCCCGGTGGCGCGTATCCCATATTCCTTCTCATCGGTTATTGCTACTACTGAATCATTCACCCTGACATAGTGTACATTATAACCTTCCTGCATGTTGAAAAAGGTGCCGTTGATTGCAGCAAGAACACATTCTGCAGCGGCAAATAAGCTGGTTATCAGCGTCGTGTCAGCCGCCGCAACCCCAAATTCAAAATTCCCGGCCGTGGGATCGATGTCAACCACATAAATGGCCTGGTCAGAATTGAAAAGCTTTGTCTGAACCGACCTGAGAAAGACTCCGGGAGCAATGGTTTTACTGTTCCAGTCTTTCCCTGAAATTGAATCCGTGAGTGTGACCGGCTGCCCTGCAGAGCAAACCGGAAGGAATAAAATCACCAGAGCCGGTATGTATCTTTTCAGCATATTTTTACCTCCTGTTAAAGCGAATTTTCATAACTTTATGAAATCGGTTTCATAATATACAGTCTATCAGTATGAACACAGAACCCACACTAAAGTTAACTGCTTTTTTCCGGATGGCAGCAACCGCCATCCTGATTATTGCCTTCATGACACCGGCATTCACACAGCCATCGGGTGGACCATACGGGCCTGTAAGACAGATTTGGCCGGTACCTGAAAAGGCGGGCCGCATTATATACGTCGCTCCTGAAGGCGACGCCAACGCACAAGGGGAAAGCGCTGGTGCACCCACAACCATAGAAACTGCCATCGCAAAAGCAATCACCGGTGATGTCATAATCATGCGCGGCGGAACATACAGGACCGGTGACCTGGTACTGAACCAGGGTATCACAATTCAACCATACAGGGATGAACTGCCTGTACTTAAAGGAACAGGGGTGGCTACACAGTGGAGAGACCTGGGTAACGGGCTATGGGTGACAAAATGGGACCGTCTCTTCCCTTCAGCCCCGGCCGACTGGTGGCAGAGACTGAGCAGCGGTAAGGAGACTCCCGTTCACAGGTTCAATGATGACATGGTATTCATTGACGGCCGATTCCTCCAGTCAGCAGGTTATGAGGGAGAAGTGAATGAAAACTCCTTTTTCATAGATTACTCGACAGGACTCGTTTATATAGGAGTCAACCCGAAAGACAAACTGGTGGAGATAACCGCACACAACGTGGCAATTCACCGCATAAAGGGCGAATGTCACGGAAGACCCTCCGACGGCCGCGGACCTATTATTCGTGGAATCACCTTTACCCAATACGCATACAGGGCACTTGAGATTGACGGGAAAGACCCGGAAGGAATATCACCTGAAGCTGAACACGGAAAAGATGTGGTGGGCACAACTCTCGAGCACTGCACAATCTCTTTCTGTTCCCGCGTAGCGGCATACCTCCGCGGCGACAGGCTGACAATACGCAACTGCAGGGTGAGTGACACCAGCACTGAGGGAATCTATATACTCAGTTCCTCAGACGTGCTTCTTGAAAGGAATATATTTACCCGGAACAACATTGAACGCATTTCCGGCTATTACCCGGCTGCAGTCAAGATATTCAACCAGTGCTACCGTGTCACCTGCAATGACAACCTTGTGACCGATCTTCCGTTCTCAAACGGAATCTGGTACGATGTCGGCAACGTTGACGCCGTCTTTACAAACAACTGGGTGGAGAATGTCGGGCTGATCAGCAGGGCTGTCTCTTACCTGCAGACCTGGCCAAGCGAGAGCGGCTTCTTCTTCGAGATTTCAAAAGGGGCCCTCTGTGCGGGAAACGTCTTCGTCAACTGTGAGCTCGGTATCCATATCCTCAACAGCTGTGACGCGAAGATGTACAACAACACCCTCGTCAACAGTACTGCCTGCGTAAGCCGCAGCGAGCGCAGCGCCGCGGGCGATCACTTCGGATGGCATCCGGCAACGGGACCGGATGTGGATCAGCGCGACGGACATATTTTCGTCAACAACCTGA
>DAIDJT010000245.1 GCA_027451265.1 Bacteroidales bacterium
GATCTGGTAATGGGGATATACCTGTACCTGAGACAGAGATACGAAAATCTTGAGGATTCGTAAATCTTTTTTGCCCACATCCCCGGTGAGGCGGATGCAGCCCGGAGTTTCACGTGAAGTATGATGGACATTGCCGCAACATCCGGCACACGCACCTATCCTTGGCGCCTCTTCATCATCAGCCCTGATGATGCCGGCCTCGTGGAGAGCGAGATGGTCTACAGGCTGGGTGCACCGCCGGCAACGGGAACCGACTTCAGCTGGATTAAGCCCGGAAAAGTGGCATGGGACTGGTACAACGCAAACAACCTGTTCGGGGTGGATTTCCGGGCGGGAATCAACAATGATACTTATAAGTATTATATAGACTTTGCCTCGGAAAATGGTATTGAATATGTCATCCTCGATGAAGGATGGTACAGGCTGGGCAATGTGCTGGAGCAGTCGAAGGATATCGATGTTCAGGAGCTGTGTGATTACGCTGCATCAAAAAATGTCGGCATCATCCTGTGGGTGGTGTGGAAGACGTTATATGACCAGATTGATGTGGCCCTGGCCCAGTTTGAAAAGTGGGGAGTGAAGGGAATCAAGGTTGATTTCATGCAGCGTGATGATCAGTGGATGGTCAACTATTACCATGAGGTAGCAGCGAAAGCTGCCCAGCACAGGCTTCTTGTTGATTTCCACGGGAGTTACAAGCCTGACGGCATGGAACGCACATGGCCCAATGTCATCACCCGCGAGGGGGTCAAGGGGCTGGAACACAACAAGTGGAGCAATGAAAGCAGTCCTGAGCATAACGTGACTCTTCCGTTCACAAGAATGGTTGCGGGTCCGATGGACTACACTCCGGGAGCCATGGTCAATATGCAGAAGCGTGATTTCAACCCGGTGTTCTACCGGCCTGCAAGCCAGGGAACAAGGGTGCACCAGATGGCCATGTACGTGGTGTTTGAAAGCCCGCTGCAGATGCTCGCAGACAGCCCTTCCAATTACAGGCGTAACCAGGAGTGCACGACATTCATTGCAGGTGTTCCTGTCACATGGGATGAAACCAGGGTGCTGGCAGCAAAGACGGGTGACTTTATTGTGATCACCCGCAGGCATGGCAATACATGGTTTCTCGCTGCAATGAATGACTGGAAAGCCTTCACGACGGAGGTAGACCTCTCTTTCCTGCCTGCAGGCACATACGATATGGAAATATTCTGTGACGGGATAAATGCAGACCGCCACGGTGAAGATTACAGGCACCTCAGGCAGGAAGTAAGCGCCGGTGGCAAACAGCAAATAAACCTTGCGCCGGGCGGAGGATGGGTGGCAAAGATCACCCCTGCAGCCAGATAAAAGGGGAGAAGTTCATGAAGCAATACCTTGACCTCCTGAACCATGTCATGGAACATGGCACAGAGAAAAGAGACCGCACGGGAACAGGTACTGTCAGCACCTTCGGGTACCAGATGCGCTTTGACCTCTCTGACAGGTTCCCGCTGCTGACAACCAAGAAACTGCATCTGAAGTCAATCATCCATGAACTGCTGTGGTTCCTCAGCGGAAGCACCAATGTGCGCTCCCTGCAGGAGAAAGGTGTGAAGATATGGAATGAGTGGGCTGACGCCGAAGGTAACCTGGGCCCCATATACGGTTACCAGTGGCGCTCATGGCCGGCTGCTGACGGCAGGGCAATTGACCAGGTAAAGGCGGTGGTATCATCACTGAAGAACAATCCCGACTCGCGCAGACACATCATCTCAGCCTGGAATGTGGGAGAGATAGAAAAGATGGCCCTGCCGCCGTGCCACATCCTGTTTCAGTTTTATGTGGCAAACAGCAGGCTTTCCTGCCAGCTTTATCAGCGCAGTGCAGACATTTTTTTGGGAGTGCCTTTCAATATTGCGTCTTACTCGCTGCTCACGATGATGATGGCACAGGTCACAGGGTACAAACCCGGCGAGTTTATCCACACTCTCGGCGATGCCCATATCTACCTCAACCATCTTGACCAGGTCAGGCTGCAGCTTACACGTGAACCGCGCAGGCTGCCGGTGATGAGTCTTAACCCGGATGTGAAGGATATACTTGAATTCAGGTATGAAGATTTTACCCTGTCGGAATATGATCCGCACCCCGCAATAAAAGGTGATATATCTGTCTGAAATGATCACTATAATAGTAGCAACTGACCGGAACAACGGCATCGGGTACAATAACAGCCTCCTGGCAAATGTACCCGGAGACCTGCGGAGATTTAAGGAGATAACGATGGGTCACAGCCTCATCATGGGCAAAAAGACATGGGAATCACTTCCGAACAAACCGCTCGCAGGAAGACAGAATATTGTTCTTACAGACAATGAGCTTGACTGCTTCGACTGCGCAGAAACGGCACGGTCAATTGATGAGGCCCTGAACCTCTGCAAACCGGGCAGGGAGATATTCATCATCGGTGGAGGATCAATATACAGGCAGTTCATGCCGCTGGCCGACAGGCTGATGGTGACGCATCTGGATGCTGTGTTTACTGCTGATACCTTTTTCCCGGAGATCAGTCCTGATGAATGGTACATTTCCGAAAAAGAAGATTTCCTGTCAGACGATCCGTCGCAGTTAAGCTTCACATACATAACGTACATGAGACGCGGGTAACTTTTTTCCGGTTTATCCGTTAAACCGTGAGTGTTCTTTTCTGTCAAAGCAATACAGACATCAATGAACACTTAACGAATTCTGCTTATGAAAACAAAGACACTAATCCTGTTTCTGGCCCTTGCAGGCCTGATAATGACATCGTGCAGCAAGTCGGACCCGATCGATACGAAAGCAACTGACTCTGCCGATGATGTCGCACTCAGCGAATCTCTTTATGATGATGCGTTTGCTTCACTGGAGATAGCAACCGTATTTGCAGAGGTGGGGAAGAAGTCGGCGTCCACGCTCGACAGCTGCCCCCTCATCACCATCAACTCACCCGGTGAGGATTTCTTCCCGAGGAATATCGTGATCGACTATGGCACCGGTTGTACCGGGTTGTTCGACGTTGAGCGCAGCGGAAAGATACTCATCACCCTTTCCGGCCCGAGAGGCACAACCGGGTCTGAGCGTATTCTCACCTTTGACAATTACTATGTCAACGGCGCAAAGGTAGAGGGAACCTTCACCATTGAAAACCTGGGACCGAACCCAGACCAGAATGCGGTCTTTGCCGTCAGCCTTGCAGGGGGCAAGATAACCTTCCCTGACAGTAAGGTCATCACCCGCGAGTTCACCCGGCAGAGGGAGTACATTGCAGGGTACGGGACCTGGAACCCGTGGGATGACGAATGCCTCATCACCGGGATGTCAGCAGGCACCACCCTTGACGGTAAGACTTACACCCTTACAATAACAAGCCCTCTGCAGTGGTCAGCAACCTGCAGGTTCCTCAAAGGAGGAACGATCGGGTTTGACGTGGAGGGCATAGAGCCGTTCGTGCTCAACTACGGTGAAGGTGAATGTGATGCCCTGGCCACCCTCTCAAGAGGCGATGAGACGAAGGAGATCACCCTCCGTTACTGGCATCCGAAATATCATGACAAATAATGATCTGAACTGACCCGCCCGTTTTTCCGGAAGGAGAGTGCGGGTAAGGCTGAAAAGAAATCCCGGTCTGCCAGATGGCGGACCGGGATTGTTTTTTTGATATCCGGGCAGGACTCAGGATGCCTTGAGTACCTTCATGTCAACTCTTTCGAGCTTATGGGCTGCATATTCGGTGGTTACAGTGAACTCCTTCGTATCACCAGAAGGCAGTTCAAACATGGCATCCATCATTATAGCTTCGCAGATGGCGCGGAGGCCCCT
>DAIDJT010000246.1 GCA_027451265.1 Bacteroidales bacterium
ACGAACAAATGTCTCAATAAGCGATTTTTGTCTTGTTCATGACTTTAGTTTTTAAGATTTTATTCGGTTTCTTAAGGGAGACTATCGTTTGCCACTGACGGCATGGAAGGATAATCAGCAGGTGCAACCCGATGGCAGCACCACCATAATCCTGTCCGGGCAGGCCGGGAAGCTGTCACGCCGCGCCCAGCACGATCAGTCAGTTGGCGGTAAGCAGCTTGGGTGCAGGAATTAAATCCTGAGTGTCCAGGATGTTTTTAATTTGAATCAAATCGGATGAACTGTATTTAATCTGGCGATATGTGATATAATAGATTAATTCATTGTAACCGAGCGGTAATGCCTGCTATATCAAATGCCTGGAATTGAAACAACTGAAAAAGAGATTCAATCTCATCCGTTTTACTGAATGCACAGCCCCGTCAGTCCCAGTGGCTCGCCCTCCCCGCCAACCGCACCCCCGCTATTCATAATGAACCAAAGAGACAAACAGACCGAACCATTACCGAAGTTATGCAAATGTCAGGAGGCGGCATATCGCTTCCAACGCTTTTTTATGAAAGATATGCCCGGCAGCGCCGGATAACCTCAACCCCTGCCCTAACCCTGAAAAATTAACTATATTTGACTTTGCCAGCAAACCGGACATGACGGCCTGGCATTAACTCAGAATAATAGCTGAACCATGAAATACGAAGACTTCATCGTCTCAACACTCGGCAAGGGGAATGTCATTTCGCCCCTTAAAACGGGTCAGCGGGCCGAGAGCCAGGTATATAAGTTTATCGGTGACGACGAACGGGTAATCTATGATGTCTCATCGGAGAACTACGAACACTGCCGGTCCACAGGTGAAACCCCTGTGTCATTCGAGAAGGCAGGCCCCAAAGAGATGATCTACTTTGAACCGGCAAAAACGAAAGTAGGAATAGTAACCTGCGGCGGTCTGTGCCCCGGTCTCAACAACGTCATCCGCAGCCTTGTCAATCAGCTGTACTATCGCTACGGCATCAAACGCATCCTTGGCATAAGGTACGGCTATGAAGGGCTAATCTCGGAGTACAACCACGAGGTGATAGAGATGACCGCGCCTATGGTAAGTGAGATTCACCTCTCGGGTGGCACATTCCTGGGCACCTCACGCGGCAACCAGGACGTCGGCAAAATGGTTGACACCATCGAGATCCTAAACATCAATGTGCTTTTCTGCATAGGTGGCGACGGCACCCTGCGCGGTGCACACGCAATCTACGAGGAGATCACCCGTAGAAACCTGAAGATAGCCGTGGCCGGTATCCCGAAGACAATCGACAATGACATTGACCTGATACAGAAATCATTCGGTTTCGAAACTGCCTTCTCAATCGCTCATGATATCATCCGCAACGCACACAACGAAGCCCATGACGCATACAACGGTATATCCCTGATAAAACTTATGGGGCGCGACTCCGGCTTTATCGCCGCCAACGCCGCACTCGCGGTACAGGAGGTCAATTTCGTCCTTATACCTGAAATCTCTTTCGACCTGTACGGTGAAAAAGGTTTTCTTAAAGAATTGAAAAACAGGCTTGACGAACGGCATCACGCGGTAGTTGTAGTGGCAGAAGGAGCCGGTCAGGACCTGTTCCCGGCCCAGGGCCCGGAAAAAGATGCGTCGGGAAATGTTATTCACCAGGATATCGGCATCTTCCTGAGAGACAAGATCAAGTCAGAGTTCAAGGCACTCGGGTTCCCGCATGCCCTTAAATACATTGACCCCAGTTACATAATCCGCAGTTCCCCTGCCAACGCCAATGACAGCAAGTTCTGCAACCTCCTGGCACAGAACGCTGTTCATGGAGCCCTGGCCGGGCGTACCGATTTCGTTGTCGGTTACTGGAACAACCAGTTCACCCTGATGCCAATACCACCCGTGGTGGCCAAACGCAAAAAGATAGACGTAGAAGGGGAACTGTGGTGGAATGTGCTTGAAGCCACAGGCCAGCCCATCAGCATGAAAAACGACTGATCCGGCGATCAGAATTCCAGCCCGAGGGATAGCTCAAGCATCCCGAAAGGCTTTATCTCCTTCCCCTTCCGGGGCGAAAGATCATCGGCACCGACTCCGGGTTCGGTGTAATCCCATTTAAACTCATTTCGCTCAGCGCCGGCATAAACCCCGGCGTTCAGGAACAGTCCCTCCCTCAGGAAGAGATCACCTTTTCTTGAGGAGGCCGGAATCAGCTTCTGACCAAACATGAACCTGTAACCTGCATTAGCCATCACAATGATCTTGCGGTTATCACGGTTCCACTCATTTACGTAATCCTCAAGGTAAAGCACATCTGATATCTCATATTCCCCGATGAGGCCGACATAAGCCTTGTCCTTCCTGACCTTGAAGAACCACAGGGGTCCGCCTCCAAATGCAATCCCCGAGAAACTGTCGGGCCTTCCTCCGTTATCCGTCTCAGCCTGATGGAGTATAGGGGTCAGCGCACCAACAGAGGAGAACCTGGCATGGGCGCTGAGGGTTAACTGCCTGGTAATGTTATATTCACCTGTTACAACAGGACCGAACTGCACAAACCCGAGGAGGTTCGAGTGCAGGGCCCACCTTGGCCAGCTGGCTGCAAGTGATTTAGGCTTCTGATTCTTGTTTACTTTTAAAGGATACTTCTTCTGCATTGCCTCAGAAGACCATGGGTCCTCACCCCTGACAACTGCAGCTGCCGAAACAAGGACCAGCAGAATCAAAAACCTCTTCATCGAAAAGTATGTTTAACCGTCTAATTTAGAAAACGTCAGGCAGGTCAGCTTATTTCATCTGAAATTAATTATGAGCTTTAGCCCTTGCGTTGACCGGAATCAGAATAAATGATACCGGAATGAAATTATTCTGGTGTCACTGCAGAAACCATGGCCTGCTGTTGTTGCTTAAATGGCTCCGGAGAAGGTATCGCCCTGATTCAGATCCCCTGTCTCCCACCCTTTGCGGAGCCAGCTTGAGCGCTGTGCTGCCGTGCCATGGGTAAAGGAATCAGGAACAACCCTGCCCTGGTATTTCTTCTGCAGAACATCATCACCGATTGAGGCTGCGGCATTCAGCGCCTCTTCAATGTCGCCCTCCTCTATGGAGTTGAACATCTGATTGGCGTAATGAGCCCAGACGCCGGCAAGGAAATCGGCCTGGAGCTCAAGCCTGACAGTCAGCTGATTTCCCCTGACTTCACTGAGACGCTGACGTTCTGTCTGTACCTCATCGAGGATGCCCATCTGTTTCTGGACATGATGCCCTATCTCATGCGCCACAACATACGCTATCGCGAAGTCACCGTAAACTCCATATCTGGCACGCAGATCATCAAAAAAACTCAGGTCGATGTACACTTTTTCATCACCGGGGCAATAGAACGGTCCGCTTGCGGCAGTTGCATATCCGCAGGCCGACTCCACCTGGCTACGGAAAAGGACAAGCGTGGGCTGACGGTAGGTTGAGCCTGACTGTGCGAAGATCTTGCCCCAGACCTCCTCTGTATCAGCAAGTACCACGGAGACAAACTGTGCCATTTGGTTCTCCTCCTCTGTGGCTTCAACCGGACCGGTTGTTTCGGATGAGCCCGACTGCTGCAAAATGCCCGACGTATCACCCCCAAGGAGGTAAACGAGAAGTACAATTACCAGTGTCCCTATCCCGCCACCGACAACCTTGGTTCCGGTGCTCATCCCCCTGCGGTCTTCTACATTATCGCTCCCGCGACGCCCCTGCCATTTCATAGCTTTCGATTTTAAGAGTTATTCTTGGAATGACGAAAATACTAAATCGATTCAATATTTGAAAAATTTAGCGGTGA
>DAIDJT010000247.1 GCA_027451265.1 Bacteroidales bacterium
AGGTTGCGGTACTGGTTACTGTAGACGACACGCCTTATTCCCGACTGGATGATCAGCTTTGAGCATTCCATGCAGGGGGAGTCAGTGATGTAGAGGGTTGCGTTATCGCTCGAGTTGTTTGACCTGGCTACCTTGGTGATTGCGTTGGCTTCGGCATGTAAAACGTAAGGCTTGGTCACATTGTTTTCATCCTCGCATACATTTTCAAATCCTGCCGGTGTGCCGTTATAGCCGTCGGAGATTATCATCTTGTCCTTGACTATCAGTGCTCCCACCTTTCGCCTCTGGCAATATGAATTCTCTGACCACACCGCGGCCATGCGCAGGTAACGCCTGTCAAACTGATCCTGCTTTGCCCCGTAGGGGTGAATGGCATCCTTCTTTATCATCCTCTTCCGTTTCGCCGGCAAACTTAATCGATTTTGGAGCGATTTCAAAGGAACTGAATGAACGCCTTGTAATTAAAACGAAATATCCTCAGGTCCGGGGGTATGAAAAATCTTCAGGTCCGCGAGGCATGAAATATCCTCAGTTCTGCAGGATACAAAAAAGCCGAAAACCGTCAGTTGCTGTCCTGCCATGTAAAAGCATGCGGCCACCTGGCGGTGTTTGACTGCACGGAAGTATGACAGATATAACAGCCGTTTTCCTTTTCCGGGTTGCTGCCGCCGTGTACTTCCGCATAATCATCAATCTCACTTTCACCTCTTGAGCTGCCGTGACAGGTGCCGCAGCTGCCCAGTGTTTTGGGAGATTTGCTGTAGGGCTGATATTGCATCGCCTGGTAGTTATCGGCATCCTTCAGCGAGGGGACCATTGCGTGAGGGCTGCCGTGGCATGCCGTGCACATCATGTTGCCATGGCCTGTTGAATTCCTGTAAAGAGCTGCCGTAGAACCGGCGTCGGTGACACCGGCATGACAGGTGGCACAGGTGGGCTCGTTGACCCACGGTATACGTCCTGTTTTGGTGGAGGAGGCCACCTGATCCGCAGTTCCGTGGCATCGCGTGCAGTTTCCGTCTGCTGCAGTGTGTTTCTCACTGCGGTTGCATTTGGTGGTGTTACCCGGGTGGCAGTCATAGCATGATGCTCCCTTATCTGCGTGGAAACCGTGAATCGCCTCCGAGAGGTAGGTTCCGGCCGTCCCTCTTCCTGTCTGTCCGAGAGCAGGGCTGCCGTGGCATTTGGCACAGAGAACAGGTTTTGACTGCACCAGGTTTGTTCCTTCCTCATCGTCATGCTTCTGAAGGACATCATTGAATGCGTCATTGCCATGACATTTGGCACAGTTGATGTCATCAGAGGTGGGCACCGTGGCCCTGGTGGTCGCCAGCGTCTTTCCTGATCCGTCTTTCACTGTCAGTTCTGCAATCTGCAGCGGATCCCACGCACCCATGTCATTTACGGGAGTTACAGGGATCCCGGTGGCCTCAAAGTGACCGGAGGCGGCCTGCATCGTTCCGCTGAGCCTGTTGCCGGTGAGCCCCACATCATGCTGGAGCGAGGCAAGTCCGAACAGCGCCGTCACATTGTCCCAGAATCCCCCGTACCCGCGCTTGTCGTAGGATGTGGTGTTACCTATAATACGATATTCAACAGTTACTCCGTCAGTCACGATCTTTGGCGGGTTGCCTCTCAGAACCACCTGGGCCATCAGGTTATTATAAGGCGGAAGTATAACCGCCTTGTCATAAGTGGGATTCAGACAGTGCATACCCAGGTCATTCCAGGCAAATACAACATAATCCTGTGAAAATGCGGGTGAGCCGTTGTCTTTGTTGTTGGAGCATCCGGTGAGAATCATTGCCAGGCTGATAAGAAACACAGCCACATTCCGGAGCGGGGAAATCAGCGTTTTCATTTGATTGTCAGTTGTTTATTATTTCTCCTTTAAGATAAAGCAAGGCACGTCCTGATATAAGTGTCCTGTCACCATGGAGTGTGCATTCAAGATATCCGCCACGGGCGGAAAGCTGTCTGGCCTTCAGCAACAGTTTCCCAAGACGCACTGACCAGTACGGGGTCAGGGTGGTATGAGCTGAACCAGTGACAGGGTCTTCATCTATCCCGATCTGGGGACAGAAGAATCTTGAAACGAAATCGACGGTGTCACCTGGCGCTGTCACTATCACCCCCCGGCTTTTCGTCTGTGCCAGTTTCCTGAAATCAGGTTTCATTTGCAGGATATCGGACTCGCTTTTGTAGATAAGCATATAGTCACTTCTTCCGAGCCAGGATTCGACTGGCGCAGCCCCAAGGCTTTCGCTGATAAATGCGGGCAATTCACACTTCACCGCGTGATCAAACGGAAAATCAAGCTCCAGCAGGTCACCCCTTTTTCTTACAGTGAGAAGCCCCATCACCCTTGAGCGGAATATGACTTCTTCGCTATGCGGTTCAAGTATATTCAGTACCACAAATGCCGAAGCGAGGGTTGCATGGCCGCACAGATCCACTTCCTCCACGGGTGTAAACCATCTAATCAGCCATTCATCCTTCCCGCGGGTTATAAATGCAGTTTCGGAAAGGTTGTTTTCCATTGCTATTTTCTGCATCGTCTCCCCGGTGACCGGTTCTGTCAGGATGCAGACTGCTGCAGGATTTCCGGTGAAAGGCCCGCAGGTGAACGCATCAACCTGGTAAATTGGAATAGTTTTCAAATCAGATAGGGAATTATCCTTATCAAAGTTATTACAGTTTTCCAATTATTAACTTTACACTTAAGGTATTGTTAACTTAGCGTGATGATTGATATACCCGATACGGGGAAAGGCACTTCGGTTATAAGGCTGACCCCGGCCAGGTGCAATATATTTGCTGTTACCAGGAACGAAAGGACTATCCTCGTTGACACAGGTATATCATTTGACCGGAGCCGTGTAGAGCTTGCGCTCGAACGGAAGAAGCTGATTCCCGAAGCGGTAATCCTTACCCATACCCATTTTGACCATGCGGGCAACGCTGCCTGGCTGCAGCGGGAGTACGGGGCCGAGGTGGTGGTGCAGGAGGCGGAAAATGAAATGCTTGCCGCCGGGGATATGCCGATACCGAGGGGGACCTACCCCTTCACACGCGGCCTGGTGAACATTGGCAGGAAGATGCAGCCTGCTTTCAGGTATGACCCCTGCGTTGCCGATCATGTTTTCACTGACCGGTTTGACCTGAACCGTTTTGGAATAAACGGATTTGTTATACACACACCCGGCCATTCACCCGGAGGGTCAACCCTGATTATAGATGATACAGTCGCCATCGCGGGTGATTCAGTAATTGGCACAATGCCAGGTTCTCCGTTCCCGCCCTTTGCGGATGATGTTTCTGTGCTCATGGAAACATGGAAGAAGATCATTGATACCGGCTGCCGGACAATCCTTCCGGGCCACGGCAAGCCCGTCAGCATGGAAGAAATGATATTGGAATACAACAAAAGAAAATAGAAATGTCTCGAAAATTTCTTTACAGTATCCTTGTCGGGATTTTCACTCTGCTGAGCCTGAACAGTCCCGCACAGGAAGTAAAGGACACACTCAGGGTACTCTTTGTGGGTAACAGTTACACTTATTATGAAAACCTGCCACAGGTGGTGTCTGTACTCTCCGAAAAGACAGGCACTGTTCTTTTGACCAGGAAAGTGACTATTGGCGGAGCGAAACTCAGCCAACACTGGAGAGGGGCACGCGGCCTCACCTCAAGGGAGGAGATCAGCAATGGCAATTATAATATTGTCGTTCTGCAGGAATGGAGCCTCGGCGCCGTTAATGAGAAAGACAGTGCTGAGTATTATCTCGGGCTTTTCAGTGGCCTGATAAGAGACAAGGGGGCGAAAC
>DAIDJT010000248.1 GCA_027451265.1 Bacteroidales bacterium
GAAGAGCATTTCCTTTGAAAAGGAAGGATGGAAACTTGCATACCCATTCCTGCAGCCGGGATCAGGCGATCAGCTCATGCTCAGCTTTGACATTGTAGACAGCGACGGTTCGACCCTCTGGTACAGTATCACCCACTGTGACCGTGACTGGAACCGGAGCGACCTTTTCACCAGTGATTACCTCGAAGGGTACGAGGAGAACCAGGTGACAGATTTTGCACCCTCGTTCAACACCAGGATAAACTATACACATTACCGTCTCTCACTTCCCAACAGCGATGTCCGTTTCCTGGTATCAGGCAACTATGTAATCACCCTGTGGGCAGCCAGTGATCCGGATAAACCATTGCTCGTGAGGCGATTTTACATAAGTGAGGGGAGTACTTCAGCCACGGTGGTCTTCCGCAGGCCGATGAAACCCGGAACCACCGAAACTCACCAGCAGGCCGAGATCACAGTCAGCACCGGCAGACTGCCCGTCACTGACCCTTACCGGCAGGTGACACTCACCATAATGCAGAACGGGCGTGCAGACAGGATGAAGACCGGACTGATGCCCGACTTCGTGGGCAACGGCAGGCTGGAATACAACACACTCTCTGATAAAACCCTTTTCCCGGGAGGAAACGAGTTCAGGTATTTTGACATCAAGACCGTGAAGCAGACAAGGCAGAACGTGAGGGCACTTGACTACGTAAACGGTATCTATAATGCATTCCTCCAGCCCTCTGATGACCGGGAATTCAAACCATATTTCTTCAATGAGGACTTCAACGGCAAATCGGTGGTTGCAATTGAGGAAAGCAATGACCCTGACCGGGAAGCTGATTACCTGTGGGTCTGGTTCACGCTTCCGGCATACCAGGAACTGCGGGGGGGATCAGTCTATGTGACAGGCGATTTCTGTGGCTGGCGGTACAGCCCTGACACCCGGATGTCATGGAATCCGGTGAAAGGTTGCTATGAAGCCTCGCTGATGCTGAAGCAGGGGTGGTACAATTATGAATATGCCTTCGTGCCTGCAGGGTCAGCTGTGCCGGAGGGGTTCAGTTTCGAGGGGAGCCACTGGGAGACGGAGAATGACTACCTGGTGCTCACATATTTCCATGACCCCACTGCACGGTATGACAGGCTTACGGGCATCACATTGGCCAACACACGGTAAGGAGTTGCGAATTGCGAATTCCGAAGGCGGAGTTGTGAGTTGCGAATTCCGAAGGCCGAGTTGTGAGTTGCGAATTCCGAAGGGCGAGTTGTGAGTTGCGAATTGCGAACCATTGTGAAATCGAAAATCGAAACTCGAAACTCGAAAATTTTCTACTTGCTACTGCCTCTTGCCTTTATCATGTATATCAATCCCGTATAGCATGTAAAAAGTATGCTCCATGGTCTTTACAATCTCGGCCATATACTCATGCACCGCCTTCACTGACCCTGGGAGGGCATAGATGAGTGTATTTCCGATAGCGCCTGCAACAGAGCGGCTGAGGAGCGCTTTCGGGTTCTTTGTCCCGTACTTGATCCTGATCTGTTCCATGATCCCGGGGATCTCCTTCGTCAGGAGCGGGCGCATCACATCGGGCGTGACATCGCGCGGGCCGATGCCTGTGCCGCCGGTGGTGATAATAAGGTCTGCCGCCGGCGCCTCCATCAGCGCGGCGCGCAGGGCCACGGCCTCATCAGGCAGGATGGTCTGCCTGATCTCGCACGACCAGCCGGCGGCGGCCATCGCATACCTGACATACTTTACCACGGCCGGACCGCTGAGGTCAGCGTAGCCACCCCTGTAAGCCCTGTCGCTCAGGGTGATCACATGTACCTTGAATTTTTCAGGCAATGTCATGTTTCTCTTTGTTTATCAGTTTGATATCAGAAATAATCATTGTCTTGTCCACCGCCTTACACATGTCATAGACCGTGAGCAGGGCCACGCTCACCGCAGTCAGCGCCTCCATCTCAACGCCGGTGCGGCCCGTACAGCGCACGGTGGCGCTTGCTGCGATGCCTTTGTCATCCGGGTCAAGCTTCACTCTCACCTGGTCAAGGGTGATGTTATGGCACAGCGGTATGAGCGTCCCGCATTGCTTGGCAGCGTTAATGCCGGCTATCTCGGCCACGGTGATAACATCGCCCTTTTTCATCATGTTGTCCGCAACCAGCTTAAGTGTCTCAGGCATCAGGTCTATCCTGCCGGAGGCAGTTGCCGTTCGGCGCTGTACAGGCTTTTCGCCGGTATAAACCATATGAGCCCTTCCGCTCTCGTCAGTGTGTGTCAGCTTTGCCATTGTCTCATCCTCCTATATTATAAAAGCCATTCACATGATTTGCTGTTCCCCGTTCCGGTTTTGCCTCCAGTGCCTGCCGCAGCGCCTCCTCTGCTCCCATCCCGCGTACGCTGAAACCCCTGTCGCTGAAGAGGCAGGGACGAAGAATCCCCTCCGGGGTTAGACGAAGCCTGTTGCACTTTGCGCAGTGACCACCGGTACCGCCGTGCACCACCGAGAATGTGCCTGATGCCAGGTCCATCTGCCTGATGAACCGTACCTCCAGCCCCTGTGTCATGCAGTACTCAGCCACGGCCCTGGCATCCTCCTCATCAGGTGTGCCTTTGATGACGCAGTTAATCTTCACGGGACGGAGTCCGGCTTTCTGCGCCGCCTCAATCCCTTTCAGGACATCATGCAGGTTACCGCCGCGGGTCACGTACCCGTACTTCTCCGGGTCAAGTGTGTCAAGGCTCACATTGACCCTCATCAGTCCGGCATCAGCAAGAGGACGGGCAAAATCTGCAAGGAAGATGCCATTGGTGGTCATGGAGAGGTCTGTTATGCCATCTATTGCTGCAATCATCCTGACCAGCTCAGTCACGCCCTTCCTCACCAATGGCTCGCCGCCCGTGATCCGTACCTTGTTTATGCCGGCGGCCACAGCTACGCGTGTGAAGGCGGTGATCTCATCATAGGTCAGGATATCCCCGTGATTGATAAGCTTCACCCCCTCCCCGGGCATGCAGTAGCGGCAGCGCAGGTTGCAACGGTCGGTGACCGAGATGCGGAGGTAGTTGATATGCCTGTTAAATCTGTCTAACACTTACCAACTCTCCTTTCTGTATCCAGCTCTGCCCTCTCGGGATGATGATCATCCCCCATGCGCCGGTAAGTGATGTTATATGTGCCGATCCGTGGTACTCCACCGGCATCGCCTCACCGGCCGGGGTTACGGTACACGGTATCCATGAGAGTCTCTCGGCCCGTTTGCGTGAGTAGTCGGCTCCAAGCGACATCTGAAGCACCGGGGCATGTTCGGTCACCCCGGCCATCCTGTCGAGGAAGGCCCTGACCATCACCTCGAACTGCACAAAGGTGGAGACAGGGTTGCCCGGCAAGCCGAAGACGGCCTTCCTTTCCCCGGTGCAGAAGGTAAGGGGTTTGCCTGGTTGCATTGCCACCTGGTCAAAGTGTAATTTGAGTCCCAGTGAGCGCATGACACGAGGCACCAGGTCGAAGTCGCCGAAGGAGACACCTCCTGAGATCAGCAGCACATCAACCTCCTGAAGTGCCTTTTTCATAAGCGTTGTAATCGATTCCTCGTCGTCGCGGGCTATTCCGTAGTACTTTCCTATGGCTCCGGCCCTGGCTATCTGAGCCATGAGCTGCGACGAGTTGCTGTTGCGGATCTGCGCCCCGGCCGGCACACAGTCAGGCTCAACAAGCTCATTGCCGGTACTGATGACTCCTATTGTCGGGCGGCAGCTAACGGTCACCCGGGTGGCACCTACTGACGCCAGCACCGCGATGTCCTGGGGCTTAATGTACCTGCCGG
>DAIDJT010000249.1 GCA_027451265.1 Bacteroidales bacterium
CCGATGAAATAAAGCCCCGGTCAATGTATCGTCTCTCGGGTGACCGTGATGAGGCTATGAGAATGATGAAACGTTCGAGGCGCATTATGTGCTGGCTGCCGGGAACCGACTGCGGCCTGTGCGGGACTCCCTCATGCCAGGCCCTGGCGGAAGATATAGTCCGTCACCGCGGTGATATCTCACAATGTGTTTTCATCCGCGAGTCAAACTTGGAGAAGGAACTGATGGACAGGGAAAGATCAGCCGGTATAATGAGACGGATATGGGGGGACAATAATTTCGAAAAAAACTGCAATAAAAAAGGTGCTGAAAATGAAAGTAACTGACATTGTTGAAAAGATTGGACTGAAAGTGTTCTCAGGGCATGAAGGCCTTGGAAAGGAGGTCACCGGGGGCTATGCTTCCGACCTTCTAAGTGATGTGATGGGCCATGCCGGGTCAGGAGCCGTCTGGATCACCATCCAGACACACCGTAACGTCATGGCGATAGCCTCACTGAGGGACCTGTCGGCCGTGATTATCACCTGCGGCGAAAATCCGGGTGATGATACAATGGCCCAGAGTAACGAGGAAGGGCTTCCTGTGCTGGGAACTGACCTTTCAACATTCGAACTGGCAGGCAGACTCTATTCGCTTATAGGCTGACAATGAAACCGTTCAGGGCTGACCTTCATATCCACACCCTTCTTTCGCCATGCGGCTCCCTTGAGATGAGTCCGCGTGAAATCATTGCCCGTGCCAAAGGCAGAGGACTGGATATGATAGCAGTGGCTGACCATAACAGCACATACCACTGTGAACTGACAGTGACCCTCGGCATCGAGGCCGGCATAACTGTACTGAGGGCAGCCGAGGTCACAAGTGCCGAGGATGTGCACTCACTGGTCATCCTCCCTGACGAGGCATCAGTCATCTCTTTCCAGGACTGGCTTGACAGGCACTGCACCCATATGCCCCACAACCCTGACATCTTTGGTGACCAGGTGGTGATTGACAGGGATGAGAACATCATCAGGGAGATTAATTACTTCCTGCCTGCCGCCCTGAATGCAACAATTGATGAAGTTGAGGAAGCAGCGCACAATCACGGCGGGCTATTCATCCCCGCTCATATTGACAGGCCGGCAATGGGCATCATCGGCCAGCTTGGCTTCATACCCGATGACCTGTTCGTTGATGCCGTGGAGGTGGTGGGAATGGCCGGTGATCTGCTGTATCCGGTCATCCGCAATTCCGATGCGCACATGCCCGAGCATATAGGCAGGCGCTTTACCGATTACATGCTTGAAAATCCTTCCTTCAGTGAGCTTGCAAAGGCCCTCCGGAGTGAAGGGGGAAGGCATATCATACAGCATGGGAGATGAAGGAGATCGCATTGCATATACTTGACATTGCCCAGAATTCCATCAGGGCTGGTGCTCATGAGATCAATATCACGCTGAGCGAATCGGTCCCTGATGATATTCTTTCCCTCATTATCACCGATAACGGGAAAGGGATGGACCAGGAGAGCTGCCGGAAGGCTTCCGACCCATGGTTCACCTCGCGGACAACACGAAAGGTGGGGATGGGTCTGCCATTGCTGAAGATGAATACAGTCCTCTCCGGCGGTGAGATGACAATCACCTCCGAACCGGGGAAAGGAACAACGGTTACGGCCACTTTCGGCTACAGCCACGTTGACAGGCCGCCGCTGGGTGACGTGAGCGGAACCATTGCCCTCCTGATTCTTTCAAACCCTTCTATAAACATTGTATATACACACATTTGCGAAGGAACAAAATGGAGCATCTCCACCAATGAAATTAAAGAAGAACTGGGAGAAGAAGCAGTCACGGATCTGACGATTGTCAGGTCAATCAGGGAAATCATAAATGAAAACGTTGCGGCGATCAGGAATTTTCAGAACGGATATGACAAATATTAGGTATTTAGTAACTTATACGAGGTAGTTTTGCCGATCAGTCAGGAGACACAAATAATTCAGAATAAAAACATTTGAAATGGAAAAACTCAAATCACTTGCAGACTTAAAGAAGATCCGCGAGGAAGCAAAGGGAAAGCTTGAACTGAGGGTCAGGGGAGACAGTCCCGAGGGCCTCGTCCAGGTCAAGGTGGCCATGGCAACCTGCGGGATCGCATCAGGCGCAAAGCCGGTAATGGATTTCTTCGTCGAAGAGCTTGACAAGAGAGGTATTGGTGCAATTGTCACCCAGACCGGATGCATGGGTTACTGCTATGCCGAGCCCACCGTAGAGGTTCAGCTCCCCGGCCAGGAACCTGTCGTTTTTGGCTACGTTGACAGGAAGAGAGCCGATGAGATCATTGAGAAATACATCAAGAACGGTGAACTGGTTGAAGGGATCATACCCGTCAACTATGAAAAAATAGACTAATAACAGGGAGGAAACATATAATGTCAAAATTCAGAATGCACCTTCTTGTCTGTGGCGGGACAGGCTGTCGCGCCTCAGAAAGCAATCTCATACTTGAGAGTCTGAAGAGGGAACTTGAAGAAAAAGGCCTCGGAAACGAGGTACAGGTTATTATGACCGGTTGTTTCGGCTTCTGCGAAAAGGGACCTGTTGTCAAGGTTATGCCTGACAACACCTTTTATGTACAGGTTAAGCCTGAGGATGCAGCCGTCATTGTTGCCGAGCATGTGATTAAGGGAAGGCCGGTACAGCGTCTGCTCTACGTTGACCCGAAGAGCAAGGAGCATGTGCCCGATTCAAAGCACATGGGATTCTACCGGAAGCAGATCCGCATCGCCCTTCGCAACTGCGGTTTCATCAACCCGGAAAATATAGAAGAATACATCGCCCGCGAAGGGTACGCAGCCCTTGGCAAATGCTTAGGTGAACTCACCCCTGCAGACGTCATTGATATAATTAAAAAGTCAGGCCTCCGCGGACGTGGCGGTGCCGGCTTCCCGACAGGGCTGAAATGGGAAATAGCATCGAGGAACAAGGCTGACCAGAAGTATGTTGTCTGCAACGCTGACGAAGGTGACCCGGGTGCATTCATGGACCGCTCGGTACTTGAAGGTGACCCCCACTCCGTAATTGAGGCCATGGCCATCTGCGGTTACTCCATCGGAGCTTCAAAAGGACTTGTATATATAAGGGCTGAGTATCCCCTGGCAATCCAGCGTCTTAAGACCGCCATCGGACAGGCACGCGAGTATGGCCTGCTGGGCAAAAACATCTTCGGCAGTGACTTCAGCTTCGATATTGAACTGCGCTATGGCGCCGGTGCATTTGTCTGTGGTGAAGAGACAGCCCTGATCCATTCGATGGAAGGGATGCGCGGTGAACCTACAAACAAGCCTCCTTTCCCGGCTGAAAGCGGATTTCTCGGCAAACCCTCAAACGTAAACAACGTCGAGACCTTCGCCAGCGTCCCTGTGATAATCACCAAGGGCTGGGAATGGTTCTCATCAATAGGAACTGAAAAATCCAAGGGAACAAAGGTATTCGCCCTTGCAGGAAAGATAAACAACGTGGGACTCATTGAAGTGCCCATGGGCACCACCCTCCGCGAAATCATCTTCGAGATCGGTGGTGGTATAAAGAACGGCAAGAAGTTCAAGGCTGTCCAGACCGGCGGCCCTTCGGGCGGCTGTCTTACCGAAAAGCACCTTGACACTCCCATTGACTTTGATAACCTCGTTGCTGCAGGATCAATGATGGGATCAGGCGGTATGATCGTCATGGACGAGGATGACTGCATGGTTTCAATCGCAAAATTCTTCCTTGAGTTTACAGTGGAAGAGTCATGCGGTAAGTGTGCTCCCTGCCGTATTGGCAACAAGAGGCTCC
>DAIDJT010000250.1 GCA_027451265.1 Bacteroidales bacterium
GTCACCGGCTTTCCCAGTAGATTACTAATTGCCTCTTTATTGAGAGCATGTTAGAAATAACGACAGCAAGACAGCCAGCCTTCGCTAAAGCTACGGCTGATAAGACAAGACCGCAAGACAAAAAAATCCCGTCAGGCGGGATTTTTTGTTGCTCTGTCAGGGCTCGAACCTGAACTTTTCTGATCCAGAGTCAGACGTGTTGCCAATTACACCACGGAGCACTGTTATGAGGCTGCAAATATAAAAAAAATTAAACTTATATAGTCTCACAGGCCATTTTTAACCTGCTCAGGCTTTATAAAATAAAATGCACCGGCCCTGAACCGGTGCATTTTTACCCGTGATAAATCCACCTGTTACTGAGGCAATGTATAGTAAATGGTCAGCTTCGGCCTCATCTCAGCTGCATGATAATCACTTGAAGCAAAACGAAATCCCGGCATCCATTCATCAGGCCAGAGCCTGAACAACATACCGTAACCTGGCGTGTCAGCAACATCACTCGAAGGATCGGGGACGTAAATGCTGGTCACATCAAGTGTTAACATATTGGCATTACGGATAAACGGAGAGATGTAAACCTGGCCGCGTTCGGTGGTCGCAGGCCGGTTGTCCCAGGTAACCTTGTACTCCTCCCAGGGTTCGGTGATCTTCTGCAATACAGCACCGCACCACCTGTACTCAGCTGACCCGGCAGGATAAAAGATAGTGCTGTCCCACGGCAGGGGAAGATCATACCACAGGGTCAGCATTACCTTCCTGATGGTGGCTGACTTTGGGAGGGCATTCATATTAAAGGAGACTAAGCTCTCATTAGTGCGCATCACCGTAAGCACCGGCTCTGAGATGTAAGTGGCTTCAAAGTATTTATGGTCCCCGAAGTTTAGTGAAGGCTGGAGATTTGATATCATGGCATCCTTGCCCTCTTCAGGACCGGGCTGAAGAACAAGAATCTTCCACCGGCCGCTGTCCCACGGGATTTTTAGCTTCAGCGGATTGTCCTTAGTTGTGGCCGTCAGCTCCGAGGCCTTCACAGTGAAGGTCTGTGACATGTAACCTTCCTTTTCAAGGAGGAGCGTGTAGTAAGTATGGCCTCCCCTGATGACGAGATGGTTTACCTCAGGTTCCAGTTTGAACCTGTAATGCCAGCCGTCACCTGCAAAGACTGTCAGGTCAGCCTCTGTGGGCGGTTGCACCGGCGACATGCTGAGCGGGTTGTCAATGACACAGACAACAAAAAACTCCAGTGGTTTGATTACCGGGCCCCCGAAGCTTGCATATCCGAAATCTCCCGGAACATGATCACCCACTGCCAGCAGCTCAGGGCTGACAGTGGTAGCCGCACCTCCGGCAATTGAAAAACTGACCGGAAGAGGGTCCTTTACCAGGTAGGCCAGCAGCGACCCCTCCAGAGGCGTTGCAGCGATGACTTCCCCGGAAGGGTCAATAAGCATAAACTCCGTGAGACGGTAGTCTCCCACTGCCATCTCAAGCTCTTCACTGACATAACCGGAGCCGAAAAGGTAAACGGGTACAAGTTTCCCGGTAAACACCGGGTTGCCGTCAGGGTCTTCAACAGATACCCTCAGATGGTACGAAACCAGATCGTCCTCAGTCCATGCTGATTTCAACTGGCTGGATCCTTCAATCGATGCAATTGAGAATTTGGCTGATCCCTTGCTTGAGTCGGAGTTCTTTTCACAGGAAGAAAATGCAAACACTGCAAGCAGGATCAATGGAAATGATCTGACAAATGTTTTCATGTTTCTTCGGTTTAAGTTGAAAAAAACCTAAGCAATTGTACTGATCTGACACAAAAGATATACCAAATTACTATCTGACTTTCAACTTTTTGACGAAAAGACGGGAGAACCGGGGATATTTTTGACAGGTAAATTGTAGCTTTATGGATTAATTCCATGAAATAATAAGCCAATGAAAAGAATGTGGATGCTTCTAATGACAGCCTGCGCTTTGGTGGCTCTTCAGCCTGTTGCGGCGCAGAATCTTGAAACCGACAATCTTGAAAACCTTGTATTTCCCAGGTTCCAGGAATCTGTTGTCAAACTGAAGAATGGTCAGTCATACAAGGCGGTGCTGAATTATGAGAAAACCGAACAGCAAATGGTTGTACTGAGAAACAACAAGTTGTACCTTTTCAGGGATCACCAGGCCGTTGATACAATCTATATGGCCGAGCGGATATTCGTGCCGGCTGAGACCGGGTTTTACGAATTACTGGTCAATGGCCCGGCAGTCCTCTTTATCAATCATAAGGCCACCCTTGACAATACCGGAGCCACACTGGCCTACGGGTCAAAAACATCAACAGCCGGCGTTACGCATATCAATAAAATATTCTCGAATGACGGAGCAATCAAACTCAAGATTCCGGAAAACTTCAAGGTGGCTGACGACTCCGAATTTCTCGTAAAAGTTGATGGTCAGATCCAGAAGGTTCTGAACAGGAAGCAGTTCGTGAAACTTTTTCCGGGAAAAACCACGGAGCTGGAGGAGTACATCAGCAACCATAAAACCAATTTCAAATCGGAAAAAGACCTGGTTAGCCTGGTTGAGTTCTGCAACTCTGTCAGCCGATAAGCTATTCCCCCGGCAGCAGCCAGGGCTATTTGTTGATTTTCTGCCAGGTATCCTTCAGCCCTACGGTACGGTTAAAGACAAGCCTTCCCGTGCAGCTGTCGTAATCAACACAGAAATATCCGATCCTCTGGAACTGGAACTTGTCAAGGGGTTTTGCATCAGCAAGCGAGGGTTCAACCTTGCATCCTTTCATTATGGTCAGTGAGTCAGGGTTGAGGTACTCCCTCGGATCAATATCCTTGTGGCCTGACGGATCCTCATCGCTGAAGAGTCTGTCATAAAGCCTTACCTCGGCATCCAGTGCATGTGCGGCAGACACCCAGTGCAGCGTACCCTTGACCTTGCGGTCAGCCTGCGGGCCTCCGCTGCGGGTCCCGGGGTCATATGTGCAGTGCACCTCCGTAACCTCACCCGCGTTGTTTTTCACAAAGCCGGTACACCTGACAATATAAGCTCCCTTCAGGCGAACCTCCTGGCCTGGTGTCATGCGGAAGAACTTGTGGGGGGGATTCTCCATGAAGTCATCCTGCTCGACATATATTTCCCGGCTGAACGGAACAAGGCGTTTCCCGTGTGTCTCATCCTCCGGGTTGTTTTCAATCTCCATCTGCTCAACGGTCTTCTCAGGGAAATTGGTGATGATCACCTTCAGCGGCCTGAGCACACCGAATACGCGAGGAGCCCGTTTGTTCAGATCCTCCCTGATTGCGTATTCCAGGAGCGACACATCATTGATTGCTTCGACCTTTGTATAACCTATCAGGTCAACAAAGCGTCTGATTGATTCCGGTGTGTAGCCCCTGCGGCGCAGTCCGCACAGGGTAGGCATGCGAGGGTCATCCCATCCGCTGACCACGCCGTCCTTTACAAGTTCGAGGAGCTTGCGCTTGCTCATGACTGTATAGGTCAGGTTCAGGCGGTTGAATTCAATCTGGCGGGGCCTGTAGTCATCAGTCTTCAACTGGTCTATGAACCAGTCATAGAGAGGCCTGTGAACCTCAAATTCAAGTGTGCACAGCGAGTGGGTGATACCTTCGAAGTAATCACTCTGCCCGTGGGCGAAGTCGTACATCGGGTAAACCTTCCACTCTGTTCCGGTACGGTGATGCGGGGTCTTAAGTATGCGGTAGATTATAGGGTCACGCATGTGCATGT
>DAIDJT010000251.1 GCA_027451265.1 Bacteroidales bacterium
TTCCGCAAGATGCTCGAAAAGACAGGAGTAAAATTTGTTTATTACGAGTCACCTGGTACGGCTCATGAATGGCTTACATGGAGAAGGAGCCTGTACCAGTTCGCACCCTTGCTCTTCAGGTAACAGACGAAACTTTGTTTTTGCCGGTAAAAATGCAAATCCATTTGGTAATGAAGAATTTAATAACAATCCTTGCTCTCCTCGCCGGGTTCACCTTCTCAGCAAATTCACAGGATATTGAGAAGCAGGCACCATCAGGATTTGACTCCCTGAGAGCCGGCATCCCGCATGGTAAAATTGATACAATAAAGTATTATTCGAAGACTGTCGGCACTACGCGAAAGGCTCTGATCTACACTCCTCCCTCCTACTCCAGGCGGACCAGATATCCGGTTCTCTATCTGCTTCACGGTATCGGTGGTGATGAAAAGGAATGGCTTAACGGAGGTCAGCCACAGGTAATCCTGGATAATCTATATGCAGACGGCAAGATCGAGCCCATGATTGTTGTCATGCCAAACGGCCGGGCCATGAAGGATGACCGTGCGGGTGGGAACATTATGGCGCCTGACAAGGTGGAGGCATTTGCAACGTTCGAAAAGGATCTGCTTAATGATCTCATTCCCTTCATTGAGAAAAAGTATCCGGTGATCAGGGACCGTGATCACCGTGCAATTGCAGGATTATCGATGGGTGGCGGGCAGGCGCTGAACTTCGGTCTCGGCAATCCTGACAGGTTTGCATGGGTCGGTGGCTTCTCGTCGGCACCAAATACAAAACCGCCCGAACAGCTCGTTCCCGATCCGGAGAAAGCCAGGCAGGCGTTAAAGGTTTTATGGATATCATGCGGTGACAATGATGGTCTCATAGCTTTCAGCCGGAGAACACATGAATATCTTTCAGCCAATAATGTTCCGCATATATATTATATTGAACCCGGCGTGCACGACTTCAAGGTCTGGAAAAACGGTCTCTACATGTTTTCCCAGCTTCTGTTCAAGCCTGTGGATGTAACGAAGTTCAATAAATACAGCCCGCTTGGCATGCCTGCCCCGTCGAATGTAAGGGGTGCAAAGTATCCCCAGATAATGCCTGACGGCAGCGCGCTGTTTCGCCTTAAGGCGCCGGATGCACAGAAAGTTCAGCTTGACATGTCAAAGAAATATGACCTGATCAGAAACGGTGACGGCACCTGGGAAGTAAACACCGATTCACTGACTGAAGGATTTCATTATTATTCCCTCATCGTTGACGGGCTGGCAGTGGCTGACCCTGCGAGTGAGACATTTTATGGCATGGGCCGCAATGTGAGCGGGATTGAAGTGCCAATCAGCGGTGACGGTTATTATGCTCCAAGGGATGTCCCTCACGGCGAAATAGCAATTAAAAGATACTATTCTACCGTATTCAACACCTGGCGCCAGTTTTACATATACAAGCCTGCCGGTTATGATGCCGGCACTGACAGGAAATATCCGGTCCTTTATATACTGCACGGCGGAGGTGAGGACGAGAGAGGCTGGGCAATCCAGGGTAAGACTGACCTCATACTTGATAATCTCATTGCCTCAGACAAGGCGAAACCAATGCTTATTGTCATGCCTGACGGAAATGTTGCCGGGCAGATGGGTTTCGGAGAGATGACGCTGAGAATGTTCGAGAGGGAACTCACCCAGTGCATCATCCCGTTCGTCGAAAAGAATTACCGTGCACAGACAGACCCCGGCAGCCGTGCCCTGGCAGGACTATCAATGGGGGGATTACAGACCCTTTTTGTCGGGATCAATAATGCTGAAATGTTTCCATACCTGGGAGTATTCAGCTCCGGATGGATGCTACCTGCCCATAATGACCTGGCAGCCAAACAGTACGAATTCATTAAAAACAATCCGGAAAAGATCGGCAATCTCAGGCTGTTCTGGATAGCCATGGGAGGAAAAGAGGATATTGCCTGGAACAATTGCCAGGAAATGATGAAAAAACTTGACGGGCTGAATGTAAAGTACACTTACAGTGAGTATCCGGGAGGACATACATGGCCCGTCTGGAGGAACAACCTGTATAATTTTGCTCAGCTGCTGTTCAGGTAAATGACTATGGCAGAAAGGGAACAAATAGCCCGGGCGGGAGGAACAGCTGATTCGTTTTATGATGAGCTGGTTTGCAGAAAATAAAATTCAAGGTTCAGTAAATACTTAATTAAATACAATTTAAGCTATGAAAAAAGTTGCTCTCTTTCTCTCGGTAATGTTGATTTGCGGTATTGCCTCCGCACAGTTTGCGGGCGGCATGCGCGGCCAGCAGCAGGAACCACTTCCTGATGGATACAAACCTTCATCAACCAATACTTTTCTTGCGCAATACCCGGCTGTCAACACACAGACACGCCAGGCAATCTTTAAGGTGGTGGCACCCCACGCTGACAATGTAGCGCTTGATCTTGCCGGGAAAAAATACAGCATGACCAGGGATGAAAAAGGAGTATGGACATGCACCTCTGACCCTCAGGTGGTTGGCTTCCACTACTATGCCATCCTTATTGACAGCGTTCCGGTAATGGACAGGAACACTGACTCGTTCTTCGGCAGCAACTGGGAATCATCAGGGATAGAGATACCCGAAGGTCCCGAAGGTGATTACTACAGGTTCAACAAAAGTATTCCTCACGGACAGGTCCGCTCACTGTACTACTGGTCGGAAATAAACGGGATGGAGCGTCACTGCAATGTTTACGTGCCTGCTGAATACGAAAGCAATACTGACAAGAAATATCCGGTAATGTACCTGCTGCATGGCTGGGGCGAGGATGAAAACGGCTGGTCAAACCAGGGACATATGGCAAATATCATGGACGGACTGATTCATGCAGGCAAGGCCGTTCCTATGATAGTGGTGATGGACTGCGGCGATATCAAGACCAACTCTGATGTACGCAAAGCCTCAACGAACGATGTGACGCAGATATATATCAAGGACCTGATGCCATTCATCGAAAAAACTTTCCGCACAAAGAATGACAGGCAGAACCGCGCAATGGCCGGTCTGTCAAGAGGCGGGTTCCAGACCACCCAAACTGTTTTTTCCAACATGGATAAATTCGCATGGATGGGCACATTCAGCGGTTTCTTTTCACGTCCCGGCCAGGACGTTACAGAGACTTTCAATGGCGTTTTCAAGGATCCCGCAGCCTTTGACAAACAGATGAATCTCCTGTTCATAAGTACCGGCACCGAAGAACGCACGCCGAAAGAAGCAGTTGACGCCCTTAAGGCACATGGAATTAAAAACATCGTTTATCACGAATCACAGGGCACAGCCCACGAATGGCTGACCTGGCGCCGTGCACTGAATGAATTTGCTCCCAGATTATTCAAATAACGGGAAATTAATCACTAGCTTTCGCGGTAGCGCTAATTCTCAAAATAAAATATGAAAACAAAACTATTTTTTCTGGTTATTTTCACTCTCTTCCTGTCAGGTGCCAGGGTCGTTGCACAGGACCCGGATTTCCACATCTACCTGTGCTTCGGTCAGTCGAACATGGAAGGAGCTGCCAGGATCGAGCCGCAGGACACAACAGTTGACGGCAGGTTCCTGGTTATGGAAACCATTGACTGCCCGAACCTCGGAAGAGTAAAGGGAGGCTGGTATCCGGCCATTCCGCCTCTTACCAGGTGCAGGACCGGATTATCACCTGCCGATTATTTCGGCAGGACAATGGTTGAAAACCTCCCGAAGAATATCAGGAT
>DAIDJT010000252.1 GCA_027451265.1 Bacteroidales bacterium
GGCGGCCGCTGCTGCATGAAGAAATGCCGGCCATGGTCAGCAGTGACATGATTACCGGGAGGAGTATTTTCATAAAGGTTCCCTTGTTACAGGTTTTTTGATGTGTTCATTTCCGCTTTTCTGCGAAGCCTTCTTCTCAGGCTTGTGAAAATCAGTATCACCAGCAGGAGGAAGAGTGCAAGGACGAAGAACGGAATTATAAGGGACAGTATTGAAGTCCCCGTTGCCGCCACGTTTTCAACAGTGGCCACCACCGGGTTTCCTATTCCGCCTGTCAGTTTTGTTGAGGTGAGCCTTGTCAGGGCGCTGCCGCTCTGCACCACTGCAGCACTGCCTCCTCCGACGGCGGCGCCCGTGATCCATCTCATCAGCTCGCTGTCAATGGGCAGCACGGAGGTGAGCAGAAGCGTTCCGGCACCGATGGCCAGAGGTGTGGAGACGGTATCAAGCAGGTTGTCAACCATGGGTATGTAATATGCCAGGATCTCCACCACCGTTGCGGTGCCAAGGATGACAATGGCAGTCCATGATGAAAGCCACTGGAAGCTTTCATTCAGGGGCAGCACACCCGTTTTAGCTGCGATGGCGGCCACAAGCATGGGGACAAAAACCCTGAATCCGGCGCTGGCAGCCAGCCCGATTCCTATAGCAATAGCTGTGATAAGCTCAATATTCATTATTTCTGCAGTTAATTATTCTCTTACGATCTTTAGTTTGGTAACCTTCTCTCCGGATGTTATCTCAAGCACATATAAACCTTTTTTCATCGGGGCCATATCTATTATCCGATTATTAATTCCGCTGTAAACCAGCCGGCCATTCAGGTCATAAAGCCTGGCTGAAAAAACTTTCTCGCTGATAATATGGAGGACATCATTGGCAGGATTGGGATAGACCATGATTGCATCCTGTCCGGTCTCTTCAATCGCTGAAGCTGCAGATACAATGATGTAGCCATTTTTGGTGTTGGTATTGGTGCCCTGTTTGTTGCCTGCAACCAGGGAGACCCTGAATGTGCCTGAAGTACTATAACCGATGACAGGATTCTGTTCCGTTGACGAAGCAGGTGTGCCTCCTTCAAAAGTCCATGCCCACGAAGAGGGCTGATTGGCTGAAAGGTCAAAGAATTTCACCTGGAGAGGCGCATTTCCGGTCTTGACGTCAACAGTGAAGTCGGCTACTGGCGGCAGCGACAGGTTCCTTTCACCGATGGCAAAGAAAACCGGCCATTTGGCATCCGGGATAATCTTTGATTCAGTCCCGACAGGAGAAATTTTGTCAGCGCCCAACCCGATGGTATAAATGCTTTGGGAGACCCCGTCATTCTTCATGAAGGCAATTCTGTCATCGTTCTTTGAGAAGGAGGGATAACCGAGGGTATTGTTCATGGTTATGAGGTTGTCATGCCCGGTGTTAAGATCGGCACCCAGTATGGCATATTGATTGTTTGCAGCATCAATATAATCGAATGCGATGATCCAGGGTGAGTTTTTTGAGAAGACCGGATTGCCTATACTGACATCTTCAGGCAGGGAACCGTACAATTTGGAGATATAACCGTTACCCCAGTCATTTGCATTGTTGTCCCATACATTGATAATCCCTATATCCCAGTATCCGATGTCTTCACCGGTGGTGGATGATAGTTCGTTATAGGAGTCATAGACAAGGTATTGGCCGGTAATGTCGAATTCAATCGCATCGGCATACAAAACGCCTCCGGCGGCAGTATTATAATGACTTGTGGTAGGATTGTATAGTTTGAAGACTGTGTCACGCACCTCTGATCCTGCGAAGTCAAAGAGATAGATGGATGTGTCAGCATAGATGCTTATTGCTGCTACCCTTTTCCCATCCTTGGAAATGGCAACATTATCCCATACTTCCTGGTTCGAAATAATGAATTCTCCCGGATCTGAAGTATTAGCAGGCGACAACCCTCTCAGTTTGCTGTTGGTGGATACAAATACTGCAAGTGACCCATCATCAGTCACACTGACCTTGCCTTTCATTTCCGTCGAGGAAAGTGAAGCATCAGCCGTACCGGATGTCCTGTAAAGTGTTCCGGAGTAAGACGAGCTGGTATTGTAGTTCAGGAGGTACTCCTGCCCGGCATTTACCTCATAATTCTGTAACTTTTCGACCTGTTCCTCCTGTTGGATGCCAACCGCTGTAAATGCCTCCTTAGCCTTAGTGACTTCGTTTGATGATGCCCCGTACAAATCTGTTGCTGCCTGGATTACAGCTATCCTCAAATCGATGAATGTTGAGGTCATGGTCAGGTAATCTGTCAATGCCTTGTAGAATATTAACTCAGCTTTTTCCTTTGTCACGGCTGTGGCATAGAGGTAAAAGGCATGATTCCCGATGCCGCTGTTTGTGTGTACTCCTCCGTTATCCTCATCGCCGGAGTACATCTCTGAGACATTTTTAGGCTGCCAGAATGGCTGACTGATAGATGTGCCCCCGTTGTGAGGATCCGCCATGTCTCTCAGTGCTCCTGAAGGGGAGTACGAGGACTTTGTTATGTCTTCGCCTATGCGCCAGTCATTCCTGTCTACCATAGAGCCAAAGATATCGGCGTAGGATTCGTTGATTGCACCTGATTGTCCGTAATATTCCAGGTTTGCGGTATTTGAAATCACACCGTGCCCCAGTTCGTGGGCGGTGACATCAAGTGCTCCGGCTAGTGAGTAGAAACTGGTGCCGCCGTTGCCGTAGAAGACAGCCTTGCCATTCCAGAATGCATTTTCCATGGAGCTGCCGTCATCCTCAGCCACATTTACGAGGGAGATGATGTCGCCTCCCTGTCCATTTATCGAGTTACGGCCTAAAGTATTCAAAAAATACCTGTAAGCAAGTGTGGCATGGTTATGTGCCGATACTGCGTTTTTCTGCGGCCATGTGTTGTTTGATGAAGTGACATATCTGTAATCGAGATCAGAGGCGGAGGTGTTATTTGCGTCAAGAGTCATGATGACCCCCTCGCCAGTGGCCCCGTTATACATGGGTTCAGAAATATTCAGCAGGTAATAAGTGCCTGACTCCAGGTAGGTGCTGATTGTCTGAAGCACGTTGTTAAGGTCATAGGCCTGGCCTGTCACAGGACCGTCAGAGCAGGTGCTGTTGAACTTAAAAATGATCTCACCGCTGGCGGCATCAATGAAGTATTTCCATTCCTCAATGAAGTTTGGCCTGATTGTCACGGCCCACGCCAACCTGTATTTATCCTCACCCATCGGATATATTACAAGGGAAACTGAGGGCACCGAATAATCAAGGATTTCCTGCTCTTTTGGTGAGAGTTGTCTGTATACGGTCTCAGTACTGACATCCTCAATCACCTTTTGCACCGCATTGGCAGTATTTACAGAAGGGGTGGTCTTCATATTCATGTCAGGCTTGTGAAAAGCACCGGTGAACCGTTCCCTGCTGCCGTCGAGATGAACAGTTGCCTCAGCACCATAGATATCCAGTCCCCTGAACTGCTGAACGGTGCGGATATGTGTGATGCCCAGCTCGTCTGTCCTGACACCTGCAATCCTGAATGCCTCCCCCGGATTATCAATTCCGGACCAGGCTTTTATATCGTCCAGGAACCTGTAGAGCCTCTCCTCCGGTGCAGCCTTTGTCTCCCTGCTCTCTTTTTCAATGAAGACCGTGCGACCCCTGTGGGTGATTAACTGTGTCGGCTGCTCTTTGCTCCCGGATAACACAGGCTGAG